>CAYIOH010000074.1:0-11707 GCA_964364975.1 uncultured Bifidobacteriaceae bacterium | reverse complement strand
TATTGAGACAGGCCCGGCTGCAGCGCAAGCCGGGAAGCGGCCGCCGCCGCAAATTTCATTTTAGACATGCCTGGCCGAATTGGCTAAAAATGGGTTCCTATGACTTTGGGTTCGCCTGTCGTCCGACCAGATCACTTACGCAGGATAATAGGCCGCTGTATTTTCCTCCTTTTATTGGTTGCCTGGACTTTCCCTTCAACGAGCAGCGCCCTTCCCACACGATTGGTTCTGACCTTGGATGGAATCGCTTACCGTGACATGAAAGCTCTCCAAGCAGGTGTCACCTACACAAACATCTGGGGCCGGCGATGTCACCGTCAGGGCTTCCATCAGGGATGGTTCCCGGTCAGCCACATGATCTCGACGTTCCCATCGGCCAGCGACGTCGCGTGGACCGACATGCTTGGCGACCGCCCGCTGCCCGGTTACCAGCGCACTTATTTCAGCGATGCGGCGAATTCACAAATTTCCATCAACGGCATCACCACAACGATGGAGCGCGAAAGCCAGATGCACTGGCAGTTGGAAGGCGGGTTTCTTCGCACCCTGGGTTATGTCTATCCGCTGCACACGTACAAATACGAGGTAAACAAATTCGTCAAAGCGTTCCTCAATACCAATAGCCGGGACGACAACTACTACGTTTACATTCGCACGCCGGACGACGCCCAGCACTTGTCGCGCGACATCTTCGCCATGCTTTGCCAGCTCGAGGAAAAGCTCAAGAAAGTGAGCGCCATCTGCAAGGCACGAGAGGGGCGGGATCTTGAAATCCTGATTCTCTCGGATCACGGGAACAACCGTGGCGGCGCCGGCAAGCGCGTCCAGATCCGGCCTTTCTAAAAAAGGCGGGCTACCGGATCGCGAGGTCCATCGTGAATCCCAAGGACGTCGTCCTCCCAACGACCGGGATCGAGTCGTGGGTGGAAATCCACAATTTACCCGCCGAAACGGAAAGGCTTCTGCAACTGCTTACGCATCTGGAAGGCGTGGACATCTTGTCGGCTCCGTTCCCGGGTCAGACGAATCGGTTCATTGTCATGAACTCGAAAGGCGAACGGGCGATCATTGATTGGAATCCCGCAAAGAACTCGTTCCGATATTCAACCGAGACGGGCGACCCGCTTGGCCATCTCCCGGTGGTGAAAGCGCTCGCCAAGAAGAACCAGCTCGACACCGAAGGCTTTACCACGGCGGATGCCTGGATGGCAGAGACCATGACCCATCGCTATCCTCTGGCGCTGGAGCGAATCGTCCGCGGCCACACGCAGGTCACACTCAATCCGGCGACCATTCTCATCAGCTTGGACAATCGTTATGTTCACTCCGGATGGTGGGTCAAAAAAGGCAGCGAGCTGGCGCCATTCGGTGGCACGCATGGCGGGCTCGACGGCCTCAACTCGGACGGAATCGTGCTCAGCAATTTTGCCCCCACCCAGAACACTTCGACCGCCCGGGTCGCCGCGCAATTTGATGATTTTCCCGGACTGCGCGATTTTCGCGCGGAGGAAAATGGCGCCGAATGGGTCTCCGCAAAAAAACAGGCCCTCACCCGGGTTGCGCGAGTGCCGTTCGATCTGAATGGCATGATGCTTCCGACTGATGAGCTCTTCCTGCGGATCTGGACGCCGCGCTTCACTCACCTCGCCATCGAGACTCCAGTCAATGTAACCGTCAGGAAAGCCCGGCGGTTCCCGAGCGCGTCCATCCGCCGGGGAGATCCCAGACCGGTTGATGCTTCCGAACGGCGTTTCACCTTGAATCAGCCGGTTTCTTTTCCGCACCAATGCTCTTACGAAAGAGTCTATGCGCGCCCAGCCGATCTGATTCTGGAGCCGCAAAAGGAGTACGAGATTTCAGGGCGGATTCGCGACCGGAACAAAACCAGCCGGGTTTTCGAATTTCTTTTCCGTACGGACAGCCGCGGCCTGCCGGTGGCGTATTGAAAGGGAAACTTACGGCTCGGTGGCGGCGAACACCTTTCCGTTGCGGGCGCAGATCATCTGCGCCACGTACCGGCCGGAGAGTGCCGCCGACGGCAGCCCGCCTCCGCCAACGGAATGTGTTCGGTGAAATTCGCGCCGTCGGCCACGAGGTTCGCGCGCGCGAATCGGTAGAGCTGCTCGCCGATGGTCTTGGGGTCCTTCTGAATATTCATTGCTCCGGCCGCCGTTCACCAGGGTTGCTGTCCGAATTCTTTGCCGGGAGTATTTCTTGGGTTACGGAGCGGCGTCAAGTTCAGGATGGTTTCTTTCGCTCAGTAGCCGTCGAAGTTGTTGTTGGCCTGTTCGGCCCGGGCCATCCGGCGCTGGGAGAGATTGATCACCCAGGAGGCGATGTTCGACTTGGTCGAGGGCAGGGGCAGACGGGAAATCATGGAAGGCAGGCCGTAGAAGTCCCGATACATGCGTTGCACGTTGTGTTCCAGCGCGGCCGGCGTTCCGTATGGCGGCTGGATGTGACAGATTTGACCCGGCCAGCGGTCAATCTCCCGGGCGTTCAGAATCCGGCCTTCGCTTTGCAGCCGGTCGTAGAGCGGAGTCCCCTTCACGGGGGTGAGAATGTTGAAGTAGGCCACCGGGACTTTGTGCTTCTGGAGAAAATCGAGGGTGGCGTGGAACGCGCCCTCGTTCTCGCCGTCCCAGCCAAAAATGAAATTCAGGGAGTAACTGATGCCGCGCCGGCGGAGGTTGGCCAGCATTTCGTCGTACCGATGGACCTTGTTGAACCGTTTGTTCATGCCGTCGAGCGTGTCGGGGTTGATGCTCTCGATGCCGACATTCACGTGCAACAGACCGCTCCGTTGCGCCAGGTCCAGAAATGGCGCGTCGTTGCACAGGTAGGAGGACCAGAGCGCGGACCATCGGACCTTGAGCGGGATCAGCGCCTCCATCAATTCCATCGCGTGGCTGCGCTGGCCGGCAAAATTGCTGTCGCCGAACAGAATGTTCCGCGCGCGGCACTGCTTGATTTCTGCGACGACTTCGGACACCGGCCGACAGCGATAGCCGTCGCCGAGCAGGAAGCGTTCGGAGCAGAAGTCGCAGCGGAAAGGGCAGCCGCGCGAGGAAGTGACCACAAAGGTTTTGAACGGGCCGTAGTGCCGCAGATTCAACAGGTCGTATCGGGGCAGCGGGAAACCCGCGATGCTGGAAAGCAATTCGGCACGGTAGATTTTTTGGAGTTGCCCGCGGGCGGCATCCGCCAGCATTTGCGCCCAGATGGATTCGGCTTCGCCGATGCCGACGGCGTCGCAATGTTCGCCGGCTTCCTCCGGGTGGAAGAAAGTGTGCGGGCCGCCCATGATCACCGGCACGCCGCGCCGGCGGAACTCATCCGCGATGTCGTAGGCGCGGTAGGAGTTCAGCGTCCAGGTGGTAATCGCAACGAGGTCGGCGCGGTAATCAAAATCAACCGGCTGCAGTTGTTCATCGAGGAGTATTACTTCCCAATCGGAAGACGTCAGGGCGGCGAGGTAAGGCAGAGCCAGAGGCACCACTTGCCGGCGGCGAACCCGGTACACCGTGCGATCCGCCTTCGAACGGTAGTACGAAGGCTGAATGATCAGAAGGCGATTTGCCATGGCTCGATGATCAAAGCGCGAACGCCCGGGAACGGGCGAGTGTGTTGAGTGGAAGTTTCATTGTCATCGGGTTGTCGGTCACAAAATCCCGCCGTCAATTTTAAGCGCGGCGCCGGTGATGTAGCCGGCCTCGGCGGAAGCCAGGAAGCGGATCGCCGCCGCCACTTCTTCAGGCCGGCCAAACCGGCGCATGGGAATCCGCATTTGCGCGGTCTTTCGTTCCTCGCCGGCCAGTTGGGCCAGCGCTTCGGTTTCCACGAAGCCGGGACAAACGGCGTTGACGGTGATGCCAATCCGCGCGACTTCCTTGGCCAGCGATTGGGTGAGCGCGACCACGCCCGCCTTGGCCGCCGCGTAATTTGTCTGCCCCGGCGGTGCGAGCAGGGCGCTGAGCGAAGCAATGTTGACGATGCGTCCACTCCGCTGGCTGATCATCGTGGGCAGCACCGCCTGGCAGCCGTGAAAAACGCCGTCGAGGTTCGTCGCCAACACGCGCTGCCAGGAATCCGTCGCCATGGTGGCGAGCAAGGCGTCTTCGTGGCTGCCGGCGTTGTTGACCAGCACATCCAGTCGGATGTGGCGCGCGAGGATTTCGGCGACCGCCTGCTTCCAGGAGCCAGGGCGGGTTACATCCAGGGTGGCGCAGAAACAGCGGTCGGGATTTTCTTGCGCGAGCTTGTCCGCGTGTTCGCGTCGTGTGTGAACTCCCAGCCAGATCAGGTTGGCTGGCGACTCTTGCAGGAAGGCCTGTGCCGTGGCCCGGCCCAAACCGCCGTTGGCGCCCGTAATCAGAATGACTCGTGAATTCATGGTGAAATGCTGCCGGCCGGCGGGCCAGCCGGCGAATCCGAAGTATTGAAATCAGCCCGCACAAACCTGGCTCCGATCGCGTGCTGGTTGGCGCCAACCAGACTGACGTTGGCCGCCGCGAATCGTCCGCCGGCCACCGCGTCACCAGCGGCTACGCATTGCCAGGCCGCCGCGGCCATGAGACCCTCGCCCAGGATTCGTTTGGGGCTGAGCCGCGCCCCAGACCAATCGCGCCACGCCGCATGCTCCGGAGCATTGGTCCGCGGGCTGTCGCTGAGGCCATCGCAAAGCAGTTCATTGGGAGCCGCCGCCGGCAGTTGGTCGCGCATGGATCGGGCGGCGTGGTGGCGGTTTCTGCGCGCCGTGTACGGATGCGCGTCAGTCAGGGCGGCCAGTTCGACGCCCAGCGAGAGCGCAGGATCGAGACTCAGGCACATTGCTCCCGCCCCCCCGCTGATCACCGCCGAATGTTCAAGGTGCCAGAGCGCGTCGGCCAGCATCCAGTGGGTTTCCTCGGCGCCGATGACGACGCAGGCGTCAACGCGATCGCCTTCCAGCCACTGAACGCCCAAGGCCAGCCCTTGCAGGAAGGAAGCCGGATCACCCATGAGCGTGTGAGCCAATGGTGCGTTCTCCAGCAGAGCGGCGACGTGACTGGTTGGCGCGGCGAAAACGGTTTCGGGAAAGAGCAACGGGCTGGCGGTGGCGGGGTCCTTCAACACCTCGTCGAAGAACCGGCAGGAGTATTGCACGCAACCGGATTGCAGACAGACGATCACGCCCAGCCGGCGGCTTGGGTAGTTGTTTGTCTTCAGCCGGGCCACCGCTTCGAGCGTGGCAGCCGCGGCGTAATGCGTGATCGGGCTGGTGCGCCGCAAACGGGGGTGAGTGAGAAAAGCGGGGCGGGGCGTGGGGGCGGGCACGAGACGCGCGCGCAGCGGTCTTGCCCAACCGAGCCGCGTGAGCGGTTGGACGGGCAGTGGTTCGCCCCCGGCCAGAACGTCGCGCAGGGCGGCGACAGTCCAACCCGCCGGCGAAACGGCGCCCAACCCGCACACAAATACCCGGCTCATGTCCACCTCCTGAAAATCAAAGTTGCATTCACGCCACCGAACCCGAAGGAGTTGGACAGCACGACCCGCACGCGTGCGTCTTGTGGTGTACGCACAATCGGGAAGGTGCAGGTTGGATCGGGAGTCTCGAAGGCGAGTTCAGGTGGAAACCATTGCTCGCGCAAGGTCATCACGCAGATCACCGCCTCCACCGCCCCTGATCCACCCAGCAGGTGACCGATGCCGGCTTTGGTTGAACTCACCGGCAGGGTTGCCGTGCGTTCACCGGCCCAGCGTTGGATCGCCACGGCTTCCGCACTGTCGTTGAGCGGCGTGCCGGTGCCGTGGGCGTTGATGTAGTCAATGTCCGCCGGTGTCACGCGGGCATTCTCGCATGCCAGTGTCATGGAGGCCACCGCCGCATTGCCCTGCGGTTGGGGTTGAGTGAGGTGATGCAGATCAATGGTGGAACCGTAGCCGATGAGTTCGCCCAGAATGGCCGCGCCCCGCCGGTGCGCATGGTCGAGCGTTTCGAGCCTGAGTATCGCGGCCCCTTCCCCCAACGCCAAGCCATCTCGCCGCGCGTCGAACGGGCGACAAACTGTGGGCGAAAGC
Organism: uncultured Bifidobacteriaceae bacterium; assembly: GCA_964364975.1. GTDB lineage: Bacteria > Verrucomicrobiota > Verrucomicrobiia > Limisphaerales > JADLHS01 > JALOTT01. Next base: position 5,647 of record CAYIOH010000074.1, on the reverse strand, counting down.
GCCTGCAAGGCATCGAATCCCGCGAAGACCATTTGGCTGAGGGCGTCGTATCCGCCCGCCACGGCACATTCGGCGTGGCCCGCCCGAAGCAATTCCCACGCGTGGCCGATGGCGCTTGCTCCCGAGGCGCAAGCGTCGGAAATGACCGTGATCGGCCCACTGAAGCCGATGGCGTCGGCGATCAATCGTCCTTGAACTTGTGCCTGGTAGTAAAGTGCCCGGGAAGGCTGCTGACGCTGCCGGCGGGGCGTTTGCAACGCCTGCAAAAAATAGGCTTCCCCGAGCGTCATGCCACCTGCGGTCGTGCCCAGCACCAGCGGGATGTTCTCGGCTGGTTCGCCTCCGGCTTGTTGCCAGGCTTCGTGCGTCGCCAGCAGCAGCATCGTGCTGGCGCGGTCGAGTCGTGCCGTCTGACGCGGCGTGAGGCGCGTCGGCGGGAGCACCGTCGGCAAATCCACTTCCGCCGCGACCCTCACGCGTTGCCGGCTGACATCGAAAAGCGTTACCGGGCGAAAGGCCGTGCGTCCCGTGCGGAACCCTGCCGCGTTTTGTTCCCACCCAAGGCCCAAGGCGGTGACGATGCCCGCACCGGTGATGACGACACGAGGCGGCGTTGCGGGGGAGGCAGATGCGGGAAAAAGCATGGTTCTTCAGTTGCAGGTTCGCGGTCGTTGCTGTGTCGCATTCGTCATGGGTTCGCCTGAAGTCGTCGTCAATTGCCCATGCTGTGGGTCAATTTCCTCACGCTTTGCCGGAAGCCGAAATTCATCGGGTAGAAAAAGTTTTTGTAGGCGGTCGTCCCCCAAAGCCGGCGCATCAGACCGGACACGGAATAGGCCTCCTTGAATGCACGGAGGTAACCTTCCTGCAATTGTTCCACCGTGAGCCGCGCGGGGCGGAAGGTCACGTGGCTCGTATCGTAGAGCGGCCAATCGCGGTGCAGAATGCGTTTTTCGCGCTCCAGCCGGCTGTGGAGGCGTGTGCCAGGGTAAGGGGTGAGGATTGAGAAGTAGGGCACTTCAAGCTTGGTGTCCTGCACAAACGCAACCGTCCGATCAAAGACGCTTTCATCGTCCGTATCGAACCCGAACACGAACGAGCCATCCACACCGATGCCGTGGTCGTGAATTTTCTGGATGGCGTCGCGGTATTCGACGTGCAGGCGGCTCTTGCGCCCGATGCTTTGCAGTGTTTCCTCGGACAGGGTTTCAAAGCCGATGAACACGCCCATGCAGCCGCTGCGCTGGCAGAGTTTGAGCATCTCGGGATCGCTGGCGATGTTCACGGACGCGTGCGCGAGCCAGCGGAGCTTGAGGTCGGCGATGCGGGTGAGGAACTCGCGGGCGTAAGCGCGGTTGCTGATGATATTGTCGTCCACAAAGAACACGATGTTCTTGAGGATGAACCGGCCTTCGAACGGTTTGAGCTGATGCAGTTCGCGCAGGACGTCGTCCAGCGGGCGGTTGCGGTAACGGCCGCCAAAAAACGTCGTCACGGCGCAGAACTCGCAGTCGAGCGGACAGCCGCGCGTGGTTTCCACAAAATGAACCGGCAAATAATGTTTGTCCTGGTAGAGATTCCAGTCGGCGAGTGGCAAGGCGTCCAGCGTGGGCGACCCGTCGGTGTGACGGTAGAGCCGCGCCATTTGGCCGCGCTCGAAATCTAGTACCAGTTGCGGCCACAGACCTTCAGCCTCCCCCCCCACCACGCTGTCACAATGGCCAAGCGCCTCCTCGGCCACGCTCGAGACATGCATGCCGCCCATGACCACCGGGCAGCCGCGCTGCCGAAACCGGTCGGCGATTTCGTAGGCGCGTTTCACCGTACAAGTCATCGCCGTGATCCCCACGAGGTCTGCAGGCTGATCAAAGTCAATCGGCTCGACCTTCTCGTCGCGAATCACCACCTCCCAACCCGGCGGCGTCAGGGCCGCGACTTTAAGCAGACTCAGGCAGGGCAGGCGGAAATAGAAATCCGCACCGAGCAGGCTGGCCGGCGCGAGCGGGGAGATGAGGAGCAGGCGTTTCATGCGGTTGCCTCCGGGGCGAACGCGGGCGCGAGACGGCGCACCATCGCAAAGTAACTCCACAACGGTCCGGCCACGCCGCGGCTGCGCAGTCGCTCGACCAGTCGCGCGTAGGCCGGCGTGGGATCGCCGGCGATCCAGTTGGGCGATTGGCGCGCAAATTCTTCGATCCGCCGGAAGATGTGCTCTTCGGTCAGGCCGGGCGCGAGATAATACGTGGGCGTGAGCAGGTCGGTGTCCGGCGCGATGCACCGCTCGCGCAGCGCGCGTTCATGCAGGTCGGTGCCGGGATAAATCCGCATGCCCACCACGGCCATGATGACCGCGTCGTGCAGCTTGAGGGAGTTGTCGAAAGTGCGGTCCAAAGTCTCATCGGTTTCGCCGGGGCCGCCGCAGATGAGGAAGTGGCAGAAATCCAGATGCTGCTGCCGCGCGAGTTCGCTGGAGTGCAGGATGTCGTCAAACGTGAGGTGCTTGTGGTAGGCGGCCAGTACCTCGTCGCAAAAGCTGTCCGACCCGAACTCGATGTGCGACAGACCCGCGCGGGCCATGAGTCCCATCAGCGTCGGCGTCAGCCCTTGCGGGCGCATGAAACAACCCCAGCGGACACTGAGCTTGCGGCGGATCAGCGCTTCACACGTTTGCACGACGTGGCGAGGCGAGGAGTTGAACACTGAGTCCACGATGAAAACGTATTTTGCACCCTGCGCTTCGAGTTGCGCCATTTCCTCGGCGACCACCTCGGGCGGGCGTTGCCGGTGGACGCGGCCCTCGATCACCGGGTAGGTGCAGTAGCAGCAGGTGTGGGCGCAACCACGCTGCGTCTGCAGATTCAACATCCCGCTCTGCCGCAGATAATAATCCAGCAATGCGGTCGGACGATCCACCGCCTCCACGACCTGCGCGAGGGGCGACATGCCTTGCGGGTTGGCCACAATTTCCGACCCGCGCCGATAGACCAGGCCGGGGACATTCGAAAAATCCCCGCCATTCGACAAAGCCGCGATGAGTGCCAGGAAACCGCGTTCGCCCTCGCCTTGAATGCCGAAGTCGGCCCCGGTCAGCGCGAGCAGTTGCTGGGGAAAAATCGAAAAGCCGCTGCCACCGAGGATCACGGGGCAGGGATGAATGTTGCGGATGGTGGCAGTGAGTCCGCCCAACTGATTGAAGTAAGTCTCCCGTTTGCGGATCAACACGTCGTCAATGTTTCGGACGGAGACGCCGACGAAGTGCGGCTGGAACTCGCGCAGGACCTCGGGCACCGGTTGAGATTCGACGTTGAAATCCAGCCAGCGGGTTTCGTGGCCGGCGCGGCGCAACGTCGCGTTCAGGTGCGACAATCCGAGCGGGAAAACCACATCCGGCGTCGCGCATCGGTTGGTGCTGATGAGCAGGATGCGGCTGGCCATGTGATACCTCAAGTCACGGCCACCGTTATTGCGCCGGTCGCCGCCGGGTGCGTCACGCCGTTGCGATAGTGCTCCGCAAGACCGCGCTTCGACGGCGACAGACCCTCGCCTGCGAGGGCGTCGAGCACACGTTCCTCGGTCATGATGAACCGTTCGCGTTTGTAAATAACGTAGTCGCCGCGCAAATCGCCCGGCGTCAGGTTCATCGTCACGAGGTTCGCGCCCGCGCGCAGGCCGCGGCGGTAGCCGTCCTTGTCCGCAAGGTTCAGGGCGCTCACGGCGGGAATGACCCAATCCGGTCGCATCAGGCGCAACGCCGCCATGCAGTTCAACGTCAAGTTCGCGTTCGCCGCCGCGCCGCCGGCCAGCGGCGTGGCCTCGCCGGGAATGAACGGGCTGACGCTGCAACCACGGAGCGGCAGGGTGCCGGCCAATTTCAAGCTCGCCGCCAGATCCGCCGGGCTTTGGCCGGGCAATCCGACGATGAATCCGGAGCTGACGTTCCAACCGCTTCCGGCCAGGGAATGAATGTGGCGCAGCCGTTCCGACAACGTGCCGGGCGCTTCGAGTTTTTCGTAGCTGGCCGCGTCGCCGAATTCAAACTTCATGATGTAAATCGTGGCGCCGGCGGATTGCAGTTTGACATAAAGCTCGTGCGACAACGTGCCCAGGCAGACGCTCACGCCCAGCGGCGTTTCCCGGCGCAGAGTGCGGATCAGCGGCAGGACCACCTCTCGCACCGCCACCGGATCTTCGCCGGTCTGGATGTTCACGTCCGTGACGCTTCTGGGGCGGTGGTGAATGAGCAGATCGGCCAGTTGCTCGTGGTTCGCGCGGTAGCGGGCGAGCGTCCGGTTGTCGCGGCGCATGCCGCAGTAGGCGCAATTCTCGCGGCAAAAATTGGAAACCTCCACGACCGCGCGCACAAAAACCTCGCGACCGAACCGTTCGCGTGCTGCCGCGGCGGACCGCTCGTGCAAGGCCGCCTGCGCCGACCCGTTCAGGGAGAGATCCGGCTCGCTGGGAACGTAGCGTGACTCAAACACCGGCTTATTAAAATCGCGCCGACGCGTTCGCGCAACGCAATTCAGTTTTCATCCGATAGTCGTGTGGCAGTGTGTCCCGCCTGCCAGCGTCCTGGCAACCGTCTCGCTTGCCGGAACTTTTCGACGCCGCTGATTTCTTGCAGGCGGGACGTCCGCCGGGACTTCCGCAAACGAGACATCTGCGCCACCACCGATGGTTGCGCCCTGGCTCATGGCTTTTCAATTTCAACTATTGGGCTATGCACTTGATTCCCCTTCAGGCAGGAAAGGACGACCTAAAGGTTGAACTCCAACGGAACTGGCCCGCGCGCGGCGTTGGAGTTCACGCTTTAGCGTGTCCGCTGGGCCAGGGGGAATCAGGTGCATAGCCCCATTCAACTATTGCCCACCCGCAGTGAATCGCCTATTTTGCCGCCATGAAATCTACTCCAACCTCATTCGTCCGCTGCGCGTTGATTGTCGCGGCGTTAACCTTTGCCGCCGCCCGGCTCGCGCTGGCCGGCGAACCGACGGCATTAGAACTCGTTCAGGACGGCAACCAATACGTCGGTGTGGAATCCAAGGACAAGGTCGTTCAGATCCGCTCCGAAAAATCCATCGCCTCGCTCACGCCCAACATCTGGTTCGTCGTGTATTACGACCCGGATGCCAAATTCAAGGCCACCGAGGTGAAATTCGGCGCGGGCAAAAAACTCAAGGTCACGCGGCCCTGGCGCGTCATCGAGCGCGGCCTGGACAAGGACAAGGTGCTGGATAATGCGAAGCTAAAAACCGATTCGGACAAGGCCATCAAAATCGCCACGACCGAACCGCTGCTCAAATCGCTCCGGCTCCGGGCCACGCAACTGTGGTTGCAGCGCGCCGACGAAGGCCCGGTCTGGAAGGTTCGCCTCTGGGCCGCCAAACTCAATAACCCGACGGAAGACGCGGGCATCGGCGACGTTTACATTTCCGCCGCGGACGGCAAGGTCATCCGCACCGACCTGCACATCAACAGCGTGGATTGACAAGACCCCATCCTTCGGCGTTTTCGCTCTGGCGAACGGCGGGTTTCCCTTAGCGTCACGGCATGCATTGGGTGCGACAATGTGCGGCGGTCATCCCCTGCCACAATGAAGCCGCGAGCATCGGCGAAGTTGTCGCGGGCGTGCGGCAACATTTGCCGA
>CAYIOH010000073.1:0-11717 GCA_964364975.1 uncultured Bifidobacteriaceae bacterium | reverse complement strand
GCTGGCCTTGCGTCGCTGGTGCTGGCCGTTTACAGCCTCAACCTGCCCCACACGCCGCCCAAGAAGGCAGGCGAGGCCGGGGCGGAGAAGCTCGCCTGGCTGGAGGCCATGAAGTTGCTCAAGCGGCCGTTTGTGATGGTGCTCTGGATCATCACGCTCGTGGATGCGTTCCTCCTGTACAGCTACTTCAACTGGACCGGCTCGTTTCTGGGCACAGCGCAAAGCGCCGGCGGCCCGGGCATCGCGGGCAACTGGATCATGCCGGTGATGAGCATCGGTCAGGTGATGGAAATCCTCACCATGTTCGTCCTCGGCATGACGCTCAAGCGCCTGGGCTGGCGCACGACGATGGTCGTCGGCATCCTCGGCCACACGGCCCGGTTCGCCGTGTATGCCTTCTTCCCGCAAAGCCCGGCGTTGATCATTCTGATCCAATTGCTCCATGGCATCTGCTACGCGTTCTTCTTCGCCACAGTGTACATTTTCGTGGACACTTACTTCCCGAAGGACACGCGCGCCAGCGCCCAGGGCTTGTTCAACATGATGATCTTCGGCTTCGGCAACATCGCGGCCAACTTCATCTGCCCCTGGCTCAAACAGTCGCTTTACACCCACAATGACGTGACCGATTACAGGTCTCTATTCCTCGTGCCAACGGTTGTTTCCCTGATTGCGGCAGTGGCTTTGGGAGTGTTGTTTCATCCGCCAAAGGCCGCGCAAACTTCTGGGGCCGGCACTGCGCCGGCACATTGACGGAGTAAAACTCGTGTCAGGGCGCGTTCAAGCGTAAATCCGTTGCAACAACCGTCATTCATGAAAATCCGCAAAGCTCTCATCACCGCCGCCGGCCAGAACCAGCGCACGCTGCCGTTGCAAACGCTCGTGGACCGCGACGGCCAGACCAAGTCCGCGCTCTCGATTCTGTTGGAGGAAGTTATCCAGGCCGGCATCGAGGAAGTCGGTCTGGTCATTTGCCCCGGCGACCAGTCGCCGTTCACGACCGCCGCCGGGCCGCACGCGGGACGGATTCAATTCATCGAGCAAACCAAACCACTCGGTTACGGGCACGCGATTCTCAGCGCGCACCCGTTCACCGGCAGTGAACCGTTCCTGCATCTGGTCGGCGATCATCTGCACGTCGCGAAAGGACAGGCATCCTGCGTGCGTCAGTTGATTGAAATCGCCACGGCCGAAGCCTGCGCCGTCTCCGCGGTGCAGGCGACCCACGAGAGCAAGCTCCCCTACTACGGTGCGGTCGGCGCGCGGCGATTGCAGGGACGCGCGGGGTTGTATCAAGTGGACACGGTCATCGAGAAGCCCACGCCGACGGTGGCCGAGCAAAAGCTCATCATCCCCGGCTTGCGCGCCGGTTACTATCTTTGCTTTTTCGGGATGCATGTACTAACGGCAACGGTCATGGACATCCTCGAAGAAATGATGCGCCAGCCCGACGGCGCGGGACGCGTGCACTTGTCGAGCGCTCTCGCCAAAACTGCGGAGCGCGAGCGCTACCTGGCCGCCGAACTTGAGGGTCGACGCTACGACATCGGCGTGAAATACGGCCTGCTCACGGCGCAACTTGCCCTGGCCCTCAGCGGGCAGGACCGCGACGAAGTTCTCACGGACCTCGTCGAATTGCTGGCGCAACCGTGACACGAATCCGCCGCACTTGAGGTATGGCTGGCAAACTCATTTCCCTCATCACCTCTCCCGCCGCGGCGGTGCGCAATCAATCGCTCGATGCATTCTGCCGCGCGGCATCGCTCAAGGCATTGCTCGCGGAAGCCGGCGAACTGGAGGCGTTTCGGCGACGCAGCGAAAATCTCTACGAGCGTGTCCGGGCGCTGCTGTTTCTCTACGCAATCCATCGCTTTCACCTGCCGCTCAAACCGGGCCTCAACCCGCGCAGCCTCGTTTCATTTCATGGCTACTCGCATTTGCTGCAACGGCGATTCGAGGAAGCCATCGCCTCGTTCCTCAAGACCCAGGCCGCCGAAGGTCCGTCCGACGCCGTTTCCAGCGCGCTCGCGGTCGGTTACTACAAGCTTGCGATGCAAACGCTCGCGGACCAGGTGCGCCGCAGCGTGCGTTCGGTACGCGGCAATCAATGGATGTTTCGCATGGGCCATCCCGCCGACCATCCACTGCGCCTCCGGCCCGAGCTGTTGTGTCGCAGCGACGAGGACGGCACGTATCCGATTCTGCGCGAGCGCACGCCCGTGCGCATGGACCTCACGCATTGCGGCTGGAGCGATATTTTTTTCCTCGGCATGGATTATCCCGAGGGCGCGAAGGTGCTCAACGTCTCGATTGATCTGGGCATTCACGGGCGCGACACGACGACGCGTCCGCCGGTGGAAGCCTACTTGCGCGTCATCGAGGAGCCGTTGTTGCGGCTCGTGAGCGTGGACCTGAATTGCGCCGCGGACATCACGAATCTCGCCGAAGTGTTCGACTTCGCGAAGGATTACCTTGGCCTGCTCAAGGCGGCGGTCATCGCCGCTGGCCTCGTGCCGCCGGGCATTGAAGGCTCGGGCCAGAGTCTCGAGGACTTGCTCGCGCGCATGGTCGGGCCGGGCCGCGGCCTCGAAATTGTCAGCCGCGTCACCGACATCCCCAAAGGCTCGCGGCTGGCGGTCTCAACCACGCTGCTTGCGGCGCTGGTCGCCGTCTGCATGCGGGCCACCGGCCAGGCACACTCGCTCGATGGACAACTGCGGGAAGAGGAACGACGCCTGACTCTCGCCCGCGCGTTGCTGGGCGAGTGGCTGAGCGGCTCGGGTGGGGGTTGGCAGGATTCCGGCGGGCTGTGGCCGGGCATGAAACTCATCGAAGGCGCGCTCGCTGGCGAAGGCGATCCGGAATTCGGCATCAGCCGCGGCCGGCTCATGCCCACGCATCGCATCTTCGAAGAAGGCGATTGCTCTGCCGAAACCCGCGCCAAGCTTCAGGAAAGCCTGGTCCTCGTTCACGGCGGCATGGCGCAGAACGTCGGCCCGATCCTCGAGATGGTCACCGAGAAGTATCTGCTCCGTTGCGGCGCCGAGTGGGAGGCGCGGTTGAGCATGCTCGGCATTCTCGACGAGATCATGGCGGCGTTGAAGCGGGGCGATGTTTGCGCCATCGGTGCCGCCACGACGCGGAACTTCCGTCAGCCGATTCAGACGATCATTCCTTGGGCGTCGAACTACTACACCGAAACGCTCATCGCGCAGGCACAGGCGGATTTTGGGAAGGACTTCTGGGGCTTCTGGATGCTCGGCGGCATGAGCGGCGGCGGGATGGGATTCATCTTCGCGCCGCAACGCAAGATCGAGGCCCAGACGCGCTTGCAGGAAATCATGTCCCACACCAAGCGCGAGTTGCAGCACGCCCTGCCGTTCGCGATGGAGCCGGTGGTTTATGATTTCGCGATCAACGAGCGCGGCACGTTCGCCGACCTGCTGACCACGGACGCGCTGATGCCCGCCGGCTACTACGCACTCATCGCGCCGCCACTGCTCAAGCAGGATCGCAACGCGCTCTCGCCGCTGCGCCGGGCGGAACTGGACCGCTTCGGCGCCGCCTGCCGCACGCGCCCGGAACTGCGCGGCATGGTCCAGACGCTCTTCGACACGATGCTGCCGCGCGGCAAAGCGGAAAGCGCGGACGGCAAGTCGCTGGAGACGCTGCTGGAGCAATACGGCTTCGACCGCGCCCAGCACGAGCACATCCGCGCTGACTTGAAGGACGGCCGGATTGGCCTGGCTCAAAATCGCCTGCCCGCCAGCGCGGTGATTGAAGACGTGAAACCGGATGATGTGACCTGCATCGAGGATTTTGGGTCTGAAATTTCAAATTTCAAAGCCTGCGGCCTCGAGGCGCTCAAACACGGCGAAGTGGCCGTGGTTACGCTTGCGGCCGGGGCCGGCTCCCGCTGGACCCAGGGCGCGGGCGTGGTGAAGGCTTTGCATCCGTTTTGCCGGCTGGGCGGCGAGCACCGCACCTTCATCGAGACGCACCTTGCCAAGGGCCGCCGCGTTTCACGTCAGGTTGGAGCCTGGCTGCCGCACTTGTTCACGACCAGCTATCTTTCGCACGATCCGACGCAGGAGTTCCTGTCGCACCAGAACAACTACGGCTATGAAGGTCCGCTGCTGCTGTCGCCGGGGCGGTTCATCGGTCTGCGCCTGGTGCCGACGGTGCGCGATTTGCGGTTCATGTGGGAGGAGCTGCCCCAGCAGTTGCTCGACGAACAGGCGCAGAAAGTCCGCGAGAGCCTGCACGCCGCGCTGATCGGCTGGGCGCGCGGCACGGGCGAGGCGAGCGATTACACCGACAATCTCCCGCTGCAATGCCTGCATCCCGTCGGTCACTGGTTCGAAATACCCAACCTGCTCCGCAATGGCACACTCGCGCGGTTGCTCGAACAACGCCCGCAGTTGAAACACCTGATGCTGCACAACGTGGACACGGTCGGCGCGGATGTTGATCCCGCGATGCTCGGTTTGCACATGGAACTCGGCGGGTGTCTTTCGTTTGAGATGATTACTCGACGAATCGAAGACCGTGGCGGTGGTCTGGCCCGCGTCAACGGGCGACCGCGCATTGTCGAAGGGCTGGCCATGCCGCGCGAGGAGGACGAGTTTGGCCTGTCATTCTACAACTCGATGACGAGCTGGATTGATCTGGACAAGTTGCTGGCTGTCTTTCATCTGACCCGGTCGGACCTGTCGGATGAACCCAAAATCTCCGCTGCCGTCCGCGCGCTCGCCGCAAAGCTGCCGACCTACATCACGCTCAAGGACGTGAAGAAACGCTGGGGGCACGGGCAGGAGGACATTTTCCCCGTGGCGCAATTCGAGAAACTGTGGAGCGACATGAGCGCGCTGCCGGAAGTGGATTGCAAATTCATCGTCGTGCCGCGCGTGCGCGGGCAACAACTCAAGGACCAATCCCAGCTCGACGGCTGGCTGCGCGATGGCTCGGCGGCTTACGTGGAAAGTTTGTGCGAATGGGAGTGATCTTGGCCGGTCTTCGCCAAAGCTCCCGCCGCTAAGTATCTGGTGCTTGAAGTTTTTTCCGCCGCATGCGTCAATGTTTCTGCTGTGCAACCATCGCGACATGGCTTAACAACATAAACAGTTCAAGCTGCCAAACCGATATACATATAACATGAAGACCCAACTGACTCGTCGTTCATTCCTGAAGCAGAGCGCGCTCACCGTAGGCATCCTCTCCGCCGCGCCGTTTAACATTCTCAACGCTGTCAATGCCGGTGAAAAAATCCGGATCGCTCAGATTGGGTGCGGCGGTCGCGCCATGGCGCACCTTGGCGCAACGCTGGCAGAAAATCTCGTGGCCATCGTGGACGTGGATGAAAAACGGCCCGACATCGTCAAGAAACTGCTGACCGACAAAGGCCGCGACGCGAGCAAGCTTCAGGTTTTCACCGATTACCGGAAGATGTTCGCCAAGCTCGGCAAGCAGATTGACGCGGTCTTCATTGCCACGCCCAATCATCATCATGCCCTGCCCGCGATGATCGCGATGCAGCATGGCATCAATGTCTATTGCGAGAAGCCAGTCTGTCACGACATCGGTGAGGCGCGAAAACTGCGCGCGCTGGCGGCGAAATCGAAGGTCGCCACGCAGATGGGTAATCAAGGGCATTGCGAGGAAGGCTACCGCCGTTTGTGCGAATACATCTGGGCTGGCGCGATCGGAAAAATCACCGAGACGCACAGTTGGACGAATCGCGCCAACGGCGGCGAAGGGCCGCGCCCGCCCAAACTGCCCGTACCCGCCGGTCTGCATTGGGACGAATGGATCGGGCCGGCGCCGTATCGCGATTTTCACGACGATCTCCACCCGCACGAATGGCACGGCTGGTATGATTTCGGCAACGGTTCCATCGGCAACATGGGCTGCCACGTCCTCGACGGCGTTTACTGGGCGCTCAAGATCGAGCACCCGTCGAGCATCGAGGTCGAACAGATGCGCGGCGGCAGCGACGGGCGTTATCCTACCGGCAGCCGCGTCCGTTGGGACGTGCCAGCCCGCGGCGATCTGCCCGCGTTGAAGGTCTATTGGTACGAAGGTCTGAAAGAAGACGCCAAGGGCCAACCCAGCGGTGGACTCCGGGCGGTCAAGGGTGACGATCGCAATTTGCCGCCGCTCCTGCTCGAACTGCGCAAACAGTATCCTGACGAGGAACTCGACAGCGGCGACAGCGGCACGCTTTACGTCGGCGAAAAAGGCGTGATCTTCACCGGCACGTACGGTGACAAGATGCACATCCTGCCGTGGCAAAAGATGAGGGAAACCCCCGAACCGCCGAAAACTTTGCCGCGCCCGAAAGGCATCTTCGTTGATTTCCTCGACGCCGTGCGGGCGGGCAGGAAAGACACTGCGGTGAGTTTCGATTACGGCACGCGGCTGACGGAATTCGCGATTCTCGGCAACCTCGCCATGCACGCCGGTACGGGCAAGAAGGTGATTTGGGATGGACCAAACATGAAGGTCACGAACCTGCGTGAACTGAACGCGTGGGTGAAACGTGATTACCGCAAGGGCTGGCACGTTTGAGCCAGGCGACGCTCTAGCCATCGAGTCGCAACAGACTTTCGCGGGTTTTGAGGGCGGCGAGCAACTTCGCAACGGTTGTTTTCTGCCCGGGCAGAATCAAGTCAGGTGCGATCTCGGTCAGCGGTTGGAGAACAAAACGCCGTTCACCCGCGCGCGGATGCGGTAGAATCAACGAAGGCGAATTGCGGATCTCGTTTCCGAAGGCGATCAAATCCAAGTCCAACCGGCGCGGTTCGTTGAGGACTTTTTTGACCGTGCGGCCGAATTCCTTCTCCAACTGCACAAGCTGCGCGAGCAGGGACTCTGGAGTTTCGACTGGGCACGGTGTCAAGCCAACGACCGCGTTCACAAATGGCGGCGAATCAGGCGGGCAATCCGCCGGCGCTGTCTGCCAGAGGGAAGACTTGAGCAGCGGCAGGATCGAAAATTGCGCCAGCCGTTCCATCGCCCGTCGGAGAATAGTTTCTGAGTCCCCCATGTTTGAGCCGAGGGCGATGTAGGCCATGCATCCTGCTTGGCTCTGACTTTCCGGCGGCATGATTTCGAAGGACAACAGGCTGGAAGCCGGTCCTACTTTAACTCCAGCACGTCCTGCATGTCGTAAAGTCCCGGCTTCTGTTTGACCACCCAAAACGCCGCACGCAATGCGCCGTGGGCAAAAGTGTCGCGGCTCGACGCTTTGTGCGTCAGTTCAATCCGCTCGCCGTTCGTGGCGAAAATAACGGTGTGATCGCCGATCACATCGCCACCACGCACAGAGTGGATGCCGATTTCCTCCGACGTGCGTTCGCCAGCGGTGCCTTCGCGGCCATGCCGCGCGACTTTGTTGAGCTGCTGCTTGCGCACCCCGGCCAGAATTTCCGCCAGAGATTTCGCGGTGCCGCTGGGCGCGTCTTTCTTCAGGCGATGATGCATCTCAATAATCTCGAGGTCGTAACCCGGGCCGAGAATCTCCGCCGCCTTGCGCGTGAGCCAAAAGAGCGTGTTCACGCCGGTCGAGAAGTTCGAGGACAGGACGATGGGAATCTGCAATTTGAAACCGGAGATTTGTGATTTGCCCTCGTCTGAGTGGCCGGTCGTGCCGATTACAAGGGCCTTCCTGTGCTGAGCGCAAAGTTCGGCGATGCGGGGTGTCACCTGGTGCGAACTGAAATCAATCACCACGTCGCTCTTGCCGATGACGGACGCCAGATCGTCACCAACGTCAATCTGGCCGACCACTGCCAACTCGCGATGTTGCGGCGCGCAGGCAAGCAACGCCTTGCCCATGCGGCCTTTTGAACCGGTGATGATAACGCGCGTCATTTCAGGACTCCGCAAGCCTTCATCGTCTTCCGCAACTTCTCACGGTTCGCCGCCGCCATCGGTACGAGCGGCAAACGATATTCTTCTTCCACCAACCCCATCATCGCCAGCGCGGCTTTGACCGGGATGGGGTTGGTCTCGATGAACAAATCTTTGAACAACGGATAAAATTTGGCGTGCAACTTGAGCGCGATGGCCGTCTTGCCCGTCGCAAACGCTTTGACCATGTGCGCCACTTCGCGCGGAATGACGTTGGAAGCCACGCTGATCACGCCCTGCGCGCCGACGGCCATGAACGGCAGCGTGAGCGAATCGTCACCGCTGAGGATGGTGAACTTCGGCCCGAGCGCGGCCCGCAGTTGCGACACGCGGTCGGGATTGCCGCCCGCCTCTTTGATGCCGATGACGTTTTTGCAATCTCGCGCGAGGCGTTTGACCGTGTCCACCGCGATCTCAATGCCGCAACGGCCCGGAATGCTGTAAAGGATGATGGGCAGTTTCGTCGCGCGCGCGATGGCTCGGAAATGTTGGAACAAACCTTCCTGCGTCGGCTTGTTGTAATAAGGCGCGACTTGGAGGGAGGCGTCCGCGCCGGCCTTCTCGGCTTCCTGCGTCAGGTGGATGGCCTCTTTCGTCGAGTTGCTACCCGTGCCCGCCACGACTTTGGTCTTGCCTGCGGCGTATTTCACGGACAACACGATGATTTCGATGTGCTCCTCGTAGTTGACGGTCGGCGATTCGCCGGTGGTGCCGACGGGCACAATGCCATCCACGCCCGCCTTGATCTGCAATTTGATCAAGCGTTCGAGCGCGGTTTCGTCAATTTTGCCGTGTTTGAACGGCGTGACCAGCGCGGTGTAAGTTCCAGTGAACATAATTCAACCAGCCCCAGCATCAGAAAACCGGCGCCGTTTGGCGAGTCTGATTTTTCAAGAATCTGGAACTAGCGTGCGCCGAAGCCGACGCCACCCATGGACAGAAACGATGTTCGCCCAAAGATTATCAATTTCCAATCCGCCATGAGTCCGCGTATAACTCCCGCATGACGACTAATAAAAGGCGCACCACCACAACCTGCCTCCCGTGGATTCTCTTCGCAGTGCTCTTGGCTGGCTGTGGCAGAAAAGCTGTTCAGCTTGACCAAGGCTGGTCATCACCAGTCAAAGTAACGGATAGCAAGGATAGTTTGGTTGGCGGGGTACAGTTGTATAAGTGGGGTAGGACAATCATAGCGTTGAAGGGGCTGGATGATGGAACGGCGAGGTGTTTTGCAATGAATAACGAGGGCGATAATGGCTCTTGGACCGAAGTGCAGCTAACTGGCGTTCCTCGCGGGTACTTGTGGGCTTATCCAGCAATAGACGAAGACAAGGTAGTATTCGAAGAAGGCTACATGGAAGGTGACCAATTGGTAATGAACGCCTTTGTCGGTCGTATGGCAGGGAAGATAAACGTGGAACGCATTACGGAGAGGAGGTGGGTGACTGATAAGAAATCACTTTTTGGCGAGACTGCCTCGAATGTGCGTTTGAACGAACCAGGAAGACGCAATTGGCCGCAGTTAGGACTTGGGAACATAAATGGCCGAGATATGTACATCCCTTATTGCTTGGAAGGGCGGCTGATCACTTATCGGGGGAAATCTATGATCGTGGAGCAGGGACCTGCCAATAATGGAGTCTTTCACTCAGCCGATTCAGGAATGGCCTGGGATATGGAGCGGATATCGCAATCTTACGCTTGCTTGCCATCAATGAGCAGAACTAAAGGTTACTACTACTCTTTCGCGGTGAGCCTCCCTACGGGGCCTGGCCATGTGTGGGAGTTATGGTATGCCCGCAAGTCGGCGACTGGAAACTCATGGGAAGCGCCTAAGGCGGTAACAAAGACTTTTGGCCGCTCCGCGTTGATTTGGAAATATGTATCGGCTGCAGAGGACGATACTGTTCATTTATGCTGGCTGGATAGCCGCCACGAGAAAAAGAGGCGCAATCCGGTATATCCGTTTCGTGAGAATTACGAGGTCGTTTACTGTCAGCGGAAGGACTCCGACACGAACTGGAGTAAAGATGTAATTTTATCTGAAGGAATGCTTTACTCCTACTCCCCCACCATCTCAGTTGAGGGAGAGAAAGTTGTGGTTGCTTGGGCTGGCGTTCCCACGGCCCCAGATGAGCATCATGAGTATGCCCCGAACGATATTTACTATGTAACCAGTACGGATGGTGGAAAAACCTGGAGCAGACGATTGAAACTGACGGATGGCGCCAAAGCTGGAATCACCTCTGGCCGTCCGGAGGTTGTGCTTCAGAACGGTGTCATTCATCTTTTTTATATTCAGGGGAATTTGAACCTGAAGCAAGAGTCGCCCGGCTTGACCAAACTCAACCAACCGCCGTGGCCGATTTGCTATCAACGGCGGAATTTTCCGAACTAAGAAGTCGTTGCCAGAGCGCCGAACATTTCCTCAGCAATAATTCCTTCGGCCACTTTCGTCACGCCGCCGGTCATGCGAATCGCAAAGTCGTCGCCAATCTCGATGGCGATGACGCCGCCGGGCATGTGGACGGAGACTTTGCGGTCGCATAGGCCGAGCTTGTGCGCCACCGCCGCCGCGGCGCTGCTGCTGCTGCCGCTGGCCAGCGTGTAACCCGCGCCGCGTTCCCAGATTTCAATCTGGATGTTCGCACGGTCGAGGACTTTCAGGAATTGCACGTTGGTGCGGTTCGGAAAATTCGGGTGCGTCTCCAGCAGCGGGCCGAACTCTTTTGCCATGTCCGGGCTGATTTCAGGTAGGGCGCGCCACTCCATGCGCGCCGCTTCGGGCAATGTGGAGTCCGGCGCGCACGAACCCCGACATCCGATGTCGGGGGGTGTGCCGCGCCCTACCACCACGCAGTGCGGATTGCCAATCGTCGCGGCGCAGAAAGTGAATTCACGTCCGCCAACGGAAATTGTCTCGTTGAGCACTTCGCGTTTTGGGCCGGTGACGGGAATCCGGTCGCTGGAGAAACTGACCTTGCCCATTTCCACGCGCACCATTTTGCCGCCGTCGAACACGGTGGATTTCACCACGCCACCGGCGGTTTCGACGGCGAATTCATCCGTGCCAACCAGTTTCTGATCCCAAAGATAGCGCGAGAAGATGCGGAGCCCGTTGCCACTTTTCTCCGCCTCGCTGCCGTCCGGATTGAAAATGCGCAGACCGAACGGCGCTTTCTGCGAAGGCAACGGGCCAAGCAAAATTCCATCCGACCCGACGCCGAAGTTGCGGTGGCAGATCGTCTTCACCTGCTCTGTCGTGAGCGGCGATGGCAGATTCTTCGGGTCAATGACGATGTAGTCGTTGCCCAGCGCGTGGTATTTCCAGAACTTCATCCGGGTGTGAGGCTAACCATCCGAGCAATCAAAGTCGAGCATTGCGAAGGTAGGGCGCGTTACTCCGTGCGCGCCGCAGCTTGGAATCGGTTCCTCGACCGGCGCGCACGGAGTGACGCGCCCTACCATGATTCGACTCGGGTAAATCGCCCATCAAACTTGTTCTCGCCAATGTAATTCTCTCTTTACACCCATCGCGTCGGTTCGCAGAGTATGAATCGTGGCTGTGAATCATTCGCAAAACGACCGTTCGGGAACCAAAACTTGCCCCGCTGATGCCCGGGTTGAGGCTCGCAACGTTTTGGTGGCCGCCATCGAGCGGTCGCAAAATTATCTGCTCGGCATACAGAAACCCGAAGGCTACTGGATCGGCGAGTTGATGGTGGACTCGACGCTCGTTTCCGACATGGTGGCGTATCACCATTGGAACGGAAAAGTGGACCCGGAATGGCAGCGCAAGGCGGTCA
>CAYIOH010000072.1:0-11737 GCA_964364975.1 uncultured Bifidobacteriaceae bacterium | reverse complement strand
CCGAGCCGCGACGGAGCTTCACGGGCTGCCAGCCACGGCGCGGGATCGGCTTCGAGTGTCAAGCCCACGAGCCAGTTCTCGGTTTGATAGCGGTCGTTCGGGTCGTCGGTGAAACGGTCGTTGGGTGTGCCGGCGTCGGATTTCAGGTATGTCGCGAGCACGCTGGCTTTGAACCTGGAGCAGAAGTCGTAGCCCGCGCGGGTGGAAAGATTCAGTGCGTCGGAATCGCTGTTGATGCGGTCGCCGTCGCTGGCGGCGTAACTGGCGTCGCCGGAGACGGAAGCCTTGCCCTCGCGCATCGCGAACGAGCCGCGTGTGAGCCAGGTGTTGAACGAGCCGTACTCGACCTGGAGCGAGCCGGTGGGTATTCCGGCCGAGCGCTTGGTGACGATGTTGATGACGCCGCCGAGCGCTTCCGAGCCGTAGAGCGTGCTTTGCGGGCCGCGCAGGATTTCGATCTGCTCGATGTTGTCCACCGTGAGCTGGCTGAAGTCGAAGGCGTTGTTGAAGCCGTTGTTCACGCGGATGCCGTCCATGAGCACGAGCGTATGCGAGCTGTTCGCGCCGCGGAGGAAGAGGCTGGTATTCCCGCCGGGCTGGCCGCTGCGGACGATGTCCACGCCGGTCTCGGCGCGGAGGACGTCGGCGACAAGGCGTTGCTGAGTGGCGAGGATTTCGTCGCGCGTGATGACGGTGACGGGGCTGGCGGTGTTTTCGGGTGGGGTCGGGATGCGCGTGCCGATGACGAGAACCGAGGGGAGGTTTTCGGCTTGGTTGGTCGCGGAGTTGCCGTCGGACGAATCGGCAACGGCGTGGTTGAGAACTGAGACGGCGAGCGCGGTGGCGAAGGCCGCCGGCAACGGACTGATTTTTTTCATGAGCTGATCTTTCAATGTGTCCGCCAAACCATGGCAGACGGGTTTTGGTTGAGAGACCAGCGCGAAGTTGAAGGCACAAAAACCTTCAGACTCCGGCAAAACGGGGAATGAAGGCATTCAACGAATCCCGCCCGCACAAGCGGGACGGGCTGGCCTCATCCTTCTCTTTGCGGAGAAGTTGGCCGGATTGGTTGAGGGTTCTTGGTGATGGTTGATGGGGGAAAACCATTTTGGTGTCTTCCGGCCATCAACTATCAACTCTGAACCATCAACTTCCCCGGCCACGACGAGCACAACCAGACCGATATCCTGACTTCGGGCTTAACCGCGCTCCCGCCTTCCCGGTATGTGACCAGTGGCCTGTGGGAGTTTGTAGTCCGTTACAGTGGCGCAACCGTCCCCGATTTTCACGGGGTTCCCTGTCGCCTGGCTGTGATCTGGCGGCGGAGGTGAGTCCGCCGCGTTTCAAAGAACGGTGATTTGGTACACCTTGCGCGAAGTTTTGCCAAGAAGAATTTGAAAAAAGAACCGGGCAGAATATCGCCGCCGGAGATCGGCCTCCCATGTGCGGTGCTTTACTCACTTTCGCCCCGCTGATAACTTCCGCCCGCATGATCGAAGTCCAGGGCCTCACCAAACTTTACGGCGATTTCGTGGCCGTGAACGAACTTTCGTTCAGCGTCCAGCCGGGTGAAGTGATGGGTCTGGTCGGCCCCAACGGCGCGGGCAAAACGACAACCCTGCGCTGTCTGGCCGGCATCATTCCGCCCACGCGCGGGGTCATTCGAATTTGTGGAAGCGACCTCGCGCAAGACCCGATTCCGGCCAAGCAACAACTCGCATTCCTCACGGACGAGCCGCGGCTGTTCGACTATCTCACAGTGTGGCAACACCTGAACTTTGTCGCGCGCATCTATCAGGTTGCCAACTACGAGCCAATCGCCAGTTCGCTGTTGGTGGAACTCGAACTCGCGGACAAACGCGACAAGATGCCGGGTGAGCTTTCCCGCGGCATGAAACAGAAACTCGCCATCGCTTGCGGACTGCTACATTCGCCGAAGGTGATTTATTTCGACGAACCGCTCACCGGCCTCGACCCTTTCGGCATCCGGCGGATGAAGGATTCGATTTTGGAACGGGCGCGCGACGGCGCGGCCATCATTATCAGCTCGCACCTGCTGCATCTGGTGGAGGAAATCTGCTCGAATATCTTGATTTTGAAGAACGGGCGGAAGGTGATTGACGGGACACTTGCGGAAATCACCCAGAAATTCTGGCAGCAACCCGGTGATGCGAATCTCGAGGAGATTTTCTTCCGCGCCACGAGCGAACCGCCCGCGACGCCGCCAATTGTTTCTGATGCGCCGAAGGCTTGAATTCATGCGTGTGACGAAACTGAACGACGAAATCCACTGCCTGCCCCTCCTCGGAGGGGTCAGGGGTGGGTTCAGTTGAAATTCAATGATCTCCGCCCTGTTCTATCTCCAGTTCCACTCGGTGAAGAACCGCCTCGTCATGCGGTTCAAGCGGCTCAAGCAGCCCAAATACCTGGTCGGCGCGATAGTCGGCGGCCTGTACTTCTATTTTTACTTTTTCCGTTTCCTTTTTGCGCGCTCTGCCCAGCCCGGAGTTTGGAATGCCGCCAGGCCCATGACGGGTGCCCTGCCCGCCGATCCGATACTCTACCAAACCCTCGGTGCGCTGATTCTGTTCGTCATTGTTTTTCTCGCGTGGTTTTTTCCGCGCAAACGCGCGGTGCTGGCATTCACCGAGGCCGAAGTGGCGTTCTTGTTTCCCGCGCCCGTGGGCCGGCGGGGATTGATTCATTTCAAACTGCTGCGGTCGCAACTGGGGATTCTGTTCACCGTGCTCATTTTCACGCTTCTCTCTGGCCGCTTCGGGGCCGGCGGACACTGGCTGACGCGCGCGGCGGGTTGGTGGGTGATTCTCTTCACGCTGAACCTGCATTTCATCGGTTCGTCCTTTGCGCTGACCCTGCTAATGGATCGCGGGATTTCAAACTGGAAACGTCGCGTCGCGGTGATCGCGCTGGCCCTCGCGGCGCTGGGCGTCGTGAGCGTGTGGGCGGTGCGCGAATTTCCCGAACTTAAAACCGCCAATCTCGCCAATCTCGACTCCATGATCGGTTACTTGAAGCAGGTCCTGGTCAGCGGCCCGCTGCCGTACCTGCTTTATCCCTTCCGGCTCGTCGTGAAGCCGTACCTCGCCCCGGATGGATTGGCGTTTTTGGGCGCGCTGTGGCCGGCGCTGCTGTTGATGGCCGCCCATTACTGGTGGGTGATCCGCTCGGATGTGGCGTTTGAAGAAGCGTCGGTGGAAGCGTCGCAAAAAATGGCGGAAAAAATCTCCGCCGTGCGCGCCGGCAAAATGGGGGCGGCCGGCAAAAAGCTAAAAAGCAAACGTTCGCCGTTCCGCCTCGCTCCGACCGGACCACCGCTGGTGGCACTGCTCTGGAAGAATCTCATCAGCGCCGGCAGCGCTTTCGCGACGCGAACGTGGGTGATGCTGGCAATTGTTGCGTTGGTAATAGGATTCAGTTTGCTCAACTCGCCGGGGGCTTCCACCTGGCCGGCCGTGATTGGAATGATGTCAGGCATATTCGCGATTTGGGCGCTGCTGCTCGGCCCGCAAATCATGCGGCAGGATTTTCGACAGGACTTGCCGCAGGCGGACCTGCTCAAACTGTATCCACTGCGTGGCTGGCAGATCGCGTTGGGTGAAATTCTCGCGCCAGCGGTGATCCTCACGGGGGTGCAATGGCTGCTGTTGATTCTGGCCGTGATCTGCGGCGTGCCGCTGGCGCGCGGGGAAAGTTCCGGCGGTCTCGTGCTCGCGCTGGGGGCGGGCGCGGGGGTGGTGCTGCCGATGTTGAACCTGATTTCGCTCGTGATTCCCAACGCCGCCGTGCTGTTGTTTCCCTCGTGGTTTCAGACCGGCAAGGACGCGCCGCGCGGCATCGAGGCCACGGGTCAGCGATTGATTTTTGCCATCGGGCAATTTCTCGCGTTCATCGTGGCGCTGATTCCGGCGGCGGGGGTGTGTGCTGGACTATTCTTCCTCGTAAAATATCTGACGACTGCGGCGCTGGCTGTGCTGGTTGCCTCGGTGGCGGCAGCGCTGGTGCTGGCGTTGGAAGCAGGCCTCGGCCTGATGCTGCTGGGTTGGTTGTTCGAGCGGTTTGACGTGTCGGCGGAGCAGACGGCGTGACGGAACGCGTGACGGAACGCTGTTGAAGTTGGTATGTTGCTCAGTTACCTTGGCGACGCTTATGACGTTGACAGAGAAAATTCTTGCGCGCGCGGCGGGCAAAGCTTCCGTGCAGGCCGGTGACAACATCTGGGTCAAGGCCGATGTGTTGATGACCCACGATGTGTGCGGGCCGGGAACCATCGGCGTGTTCAAACGCGAGTTCGGCAAAGACGCGAAGGTTTGGGACAAGAACAAAATCGTCATTATCCCGGACCACTACATTTTCACCGCCGATTCCAAGTCGAATCGCAACGTGGACATTCTCCGCGATTTCGTGAAGGAGCAGGGCCTGCCTTATTTCTACGACGTGATTGATGACCCGAACGGCCATTGGGTTTTTGATTCGAGCAAGGGAATGTTGAACCGGCAATACGGCTCGAATTACGCGGGCGTCTGCCACACGGCATTGCCGGCGAAAGGCCACACGCGGCCCGGTGAAATTTTATTCGGCACGGATTCGCACACTTGCATGGCGGGAGCGTTCAATGAATTCGCCACCGGTATCGGCAACACGGACGCGGGCTTCGTGATGGGCACGGGCAAGTTGCTCATCAAGGTGCCCGAGACGCTGCACTTCCGGCTCGAAGGCAAGTTGCAGCCCGGCGTGATGGCCAAGGATATTATCCTGCATTGCATCGGCGAAATCGGTTTTGACGGCGCGACTTATCGCGCGATGCAATTCGACGGCGAGGGCGTGCGAAATTTGTCCATTGATGACCGCATGACGATTGCCAACATGGCCATCGAAGCTGGCGGCAAGAATGCCATCTTTGAGTTCGACTCGCGCACGGCGGAATATGTGGACGCGCGCGTGAAATTGAACGGCACGAAATCCACCTACCAACCCGTCGAGCCGGACAAAGATCAGAAGTTTGTTTACGAACTGGTGGTGGACCTCAACCAGCTCGAACCCACGGTGGCGTGTCATCCCGATCCGGGGCAGCGCAAGAAGGCGAAGGAAATGGGAAACGTGAAGCTGGATCGCGCTTACGTCGGTTCCTGCACGGGCGGCAAGACGAGTGATTTTGTCGAGTTCGCGCGTGTGTTGCGCGGCAAGCGCGTGGCCATTGACACGTTTGGGGTGCCCGCGACGCCGGAGATTGTGCATGATCTGCAGTCCACGCGCTGGGGCGACAAAACCATCTGGCAAATCCTCGTGGACGCCGGCGTGCAGATGACGGAGAACGCCGGTTGCGCCGCGTGTCTCGGCGGGCCGGTGGACACGTTCGGACGCATGAATTCACCGATGAAATGCATCAGCGCCACCAACCGGAATTTTCCCGGGCGCATGGGCCACAAGGAATCGCAGGTGTTCCTCGCATCGCCGATGACCGTGGCGGCAAGCGCTATCACTGGGAAAATCACCGATCCACGCGAGTATTTAGGAAATTAAGGCTCAATGGCCAGTGAAGAAAAGCTGCTGGCGGAACTCGAGGCGGGCGGGAAGAGCGGGCGGGAAGGCGCTTTACCTGGAGGCTGGCCCTGTCCATCTTAACGCGGCCGGCAACGCGAACGTGGCCCGGCGACTTTTTGAAAGTATGACCAACTCGCTGGCATGATGAACCGCGAAACCTTGGATCGCCGGTGTGAGCGCGGCATTCTTGGCTTGGTGCTGGCGATTCTGGTTTTTGCGCCGCTGGCCACCGGCGCGGTGCGGCCGCTGCCGTTTCTCGTCGTGCAGGGGCTGACGCTGGGGGTGATGGCGCTGTGGGGTTTGCGTTTGTGGTTGGGCGAACGGCCGCGGTTGCTTTCGCCGCCGATCTGTTGGGTGGTGATTCTTTTTACCGGTTATGCGATCGCGCGGTATCTGACCTGCGACATCGAATACGTCGGGCGGCAGGAGTTGATACGCATCCTGGTTTATGCGTTCCTGTTTTTTGCCATCCTGAACAACCTGCACCGGCAGGAATCCACGCAGATCATCAGCTTCACCATGGTTTTTCTGGCGATGGCCATTTCAGGCTACGCAATTTATCAATTTCTCACCGGCTCGGATCGCGTGTGGTGGTTCCACACGTCCTACAAGGGGCGCGGTTGTGGAACGTACATTAGTCCGAATCACCTTGGCGGCTTCCTCGAAATGCTGCTGCCGTTGGCGCTCGCCTATACGCTGGCGGGCCGCGGCAAGCCGCTTACAAAAATACTGCTTGGCTACGCGGCGCTGGTAATGGTGGCGGGGATCGGCGTGACGCTGTCGCGGGGAAGTTGGGTGGCGGCCGGGTTCGCGCTGTTGGTCTTGTTCGGCATTCTGGCTCTGCACCGCAATTACCGGCTGCCTTCGCTGGTGATGATGGTATTCTTAATTGGTGCGGGGGCGGTTTTCTTTTCCAAGACGACTTTTGTTACCAAACGCGTGAAGGCCGGGGTAGATGCGGGGAAAAACTTCGAGGTGGATGTTCGCTTCCAATTATGGCGCGCCACGGTGCGAATGTGGCGCGACCACGTTTGGCTCGGGGTCGGGCCGGGACATTTTGATTACCGGTTTCGCGCCTACCGTCCGACGGACGTGCAATTGCGGCCCGACCGGGCGCACAATGAATACCTCAACACACTGGCGGACTGGGGAGTCGTCGGCACGGTTCTCGTGACCGCGGCGCTGGGAGCGCTGTTTGTGGGAGTGTTGAAAACATGGAAGCATGTGCGCCGGTCAGAACGGGAATTCCAGACCAACCAGAGCAACAAGTTCGCGTTCGTAACGGGTTCCTCGCTCGGACTTCTGGCGCTGCTGATTCATTCGACGGTGGATTTTAACATGCAAATCCCGGCCAACGCGATCCTTGCGATCAGTCTGACGGCGCTGTTGAGCAGTCATCTGCGATTTGCCACGGAAGGTTACTGGGTGCGCGCGACTTCGTGGGTCCGCGGGTTGGTGAGTACCGTGTTGATGGCAGGCGTGACGTACCTCGGCTGGCAGGAAGCGCGATTGGGTCGCGAATATGTCTGGAGCACGCGGGCGGCGCACGCACCGCTGTTTTCGTCCGTGCAGGCCGGCTTGCTGGAAAAAGCCTGGGCCGCGGAGCCGAAGAATTTTGAAACCACTTACGCCGTCGGCGAGGCGTATCGCACGCAGAGCTTCGAAGGCGGTGAAAATTATCGCGAGCTGGCGGAGAAGGCGATGACCTGGTTTGCGCGCGGCACCAACTCAAATCCGTTCGACGGCTACAACTTCATGCGCTACGGCATGTGCCTGGACTGGTTGGACCGACATGAGGAGGCAGAGGCGTATTTCAATCGCGCGGACGAGTTGGACCCCAACGGCTACTTCACGGCGGCGTTCGTCGGCTGGCACTACGTCCAGATGGAAAACTACGCGGCGGCGAAGCCCTGGTTCGAGCGTTCGCGCGCCTTGCAGTGGAAGGACAACCCGATCGCGACAAGCTACCTCGACATCGTAAACCTCAACCTGCTCGAAGCCGCGACGAATCAAAGTGGAAGAGTGTTGAAGTAGTTCGGGCGGCGCCGGGCGCGCTTGCTTCGCTTCGCGTGCCCAGGCAGAATGCCCGCCGCCCGGCGACGAACATCGGTTCCCGGGCGCCGAACCCGCAGAGCCACCGGATATGCCGAAGAGTTGCCGGATTTATTTTACCCTCTGGCTGGCAGTCGGCCCCGCCGCCGCGTGGCTGCCCGCCGCCACCAACGCCGTCCCGCCGACGCGCGCCAACTATACGATCAAGTCCTGGGGGACGAAAGAAGGCCTGCCGCAGAGCGCAGTGATCGCGATGACGCAGACACGCGATGGCTATCTCTGGCTCGGAACGCTCAATGGATTGGTGCGCTTTGACGGAATCCGGTTCACGGTCTTTGATGAGGGCAACACCCCGGAGTTGGGGAGCAGCCGGATTGTTCACCTCTTCGAGGATAGCCGGAGCAATCTTTGGGTGGGCACGGAGACGGCTGGCATCAAACTGATCAAAAACGGCCGGATCAGCGACGTCGGCCTCGGGCGCGGCTCGTCCGAGGGACGACTGCTGGGGGCGTGTGAGGATTCTGGCGGCGCGGTGTGGCTTTACACGGCGGACGGCCAGCTCTGCCGCGATCGGGATGGGCGGGTGGACATTTGGAAACACGAGGCGCAGCGATTCAGCAGTTGCCGGGCGGTCTTCGCAGAAAAATCCCTGTTGTGGGTGGGCGTGAATTGGGGGCTTTTCAGCATGGGCCCCACCGCCGGTCTTGATCCGCAAGAGCTCCCCTGGCAGCAATTCATGCCGATCGGAATGCTGGATTTTGTTCTCGCCGCGCGGGGAGGCGGACATTGGCGTCTGGCGGATGGCCGGGTCCAGCGTTGGCAAACGAATCAACTCCAACGCGACTTTGGGCCGTACCCTTGGAAAAGCACGGCCCACGTCTCCGCGGCGTGTGAAGACCGCGAGGGGAATTTGGTCGTTGGCACGCTTAGCGAGAATGACGGTGTGTTTTGGTTCGGGGCCGACGGCAAGGCGGAGCAGATTTCCAACAGCCAGGGTTTGTCGCACAACGGGATTTTGTCACTGTGCGTGGATCGTGAAGGAAGTCTATGGGTCGGCACGGCCGGCGGTGGTTTGAATCGGGTGAGGCGGACGATTTTCGAGGCGTCCGAGGAATATCGCACCTGGGTGGTTCAATCGGTGGCCGAGGATGACCAGGGTGGGTTGTGGGTTGGCTCCAACGGTGGCGGGCTGGGTTATGGGAAGGATGGCGTTATGCGGCAGTTTGGTTTCGAACAAGGCCTGGCAGATTTGGAGGTGCGGGCCGTGTTCGTGGATCGCAACCAAAAAGTCTGGGCCGGCACGTATCACGGAGGGCTTTTTCTTTTGGTCAACGACCGATTTCAACTGGCCCCGGGGTTCGAGATCGTCAATCTGGAGGTTTCGGCCATCTACCAGGATCGCAGCAACCATCTCTGGTTTGGCACGCAAGGCGGCCTGGTGCGTTGGGACGGGCGCGACTGGAAGGCGTTTACCCCCAGCGACGGTCTCTCCGCTGCCGTCGTGCGGGCCGTGACGGGTGATTCCGCCGGGAACCTTTGGATCGGCACGGAAAGGGGCGGGCTGAATCGTTTGCGCGACGGGCAAATCACCTCGTTCCGCCAGCAGGATGGTGGACTCCCCAGCGACAACGTTTCGTCTCTCTTGGCGGATGCGGAAGGCGTTTTGTGGGTCGGCACGGGCAGCGGCCTCGCCCGTTTTCACGCGGGCAAATGGACGCGCTACACGACCCGCGAGGGCCTCGCCGCCAACGGCATCGGCTACTTGATTGAGGACGACCAGGGAGAACTCTGGATTGGTTCCAACGCCGGCCTCATGCGCGTGCCGAAGAAAAGCCTGAACGACTTCGCCAACGGTTTGACCCGTTCCATTTCATGTCGTGTTTACGTGGAGGCGGACGGTCTGCCGACGAGAGAATGCACCCAAGGTTCCCAACCTGCCGCCTGTCGCGGACGGGATGGAAGATTTTGGTTTTCCACGACCCGGGGACTGGTTTCCGTGATTCCGGCCGAACTCAAACCCAACCCGTTTCTGCCGCCGGTCGTGATTGAATCGTTGCTCATTGATGGCCAGACGCAAAACACCAATGCCCCTCGCTCGTTGCCCCCGCAAGCCATCACCGTCCCGCCGCGCAAGGAACGGATCGAGATACATTACACGAGCCTGAATCTCGCAGCGCCGGAACGCGCGCGTTTCAAATACTGGATGGAAGGCCACGAGACGGACTGGACCGACGCGGGCGACCGGCGGGTTGCGCCCTATACCAAGTTGCCGCCGGGTGATTATCGCTTCCACGTGAAAGCCTGCAACGAGGACGGCGTGTGGAATGAGACGGGCACCACCCTGGCCCTAACCGTTGAACCGCCGTTTTGGCAGACGTGGTGGTTTCGCAGCGTTGCCGCGGCGTGTTTGCTGGGCCTGATCGTTGCCACGGTTCATTTCATCTCCACGCAGAAACTTCAGCGGCAACTCGCGCAGTTACGGCAGCAGGAAGCTCTTGAAAGAGAACGTGCCCGCATCGCACGCGACTTGCACGATCAACTCGGCGCAAATCTGACCCAGGTCTCGTTGCTCGGTGAAATGGTCGAAACCGACAAGAATTTGCCGGCCGAAGTCGAGGTCCACGCCCGCCAGATTTCCCAGACTGCCCGCGTCACCGCGCTCGCTCTCGACGAAATCGTCTGGGCGGCGAATCCCGCGAATGACACACTCGAAGGCTTGGTGACTTATGCCTGCAAATTTGCACAGGAGTATTTCGCGTTGGCCGGTTTGCGTTGCCGGCTTGAGGTGCCGGAACAACTGCCGTCTATGCCCGTCCCTCCGGAGGTGCGGCACAATGTTTTCCTGGCCTTCAAGGAAGCCGTGAACAACGTCGTGAAGCACGCGCAGGCCATCGGGGTTCGAGTCCGACTGGTGGTCGGTGAGGATCGCTTCAAGTTCGAAATCGAGGACAACGGCTGCGGCCTGGCTGCCGGGGCGGAAGACAAGGGCAGAAATGGATTGCGCAACATGCGCAAACGGATGGAGGATGTCGGCGGCGAATTCTCCGTCGGCCCGGCGGAGCGCGGCACGCGGGTCTGTTTGACCGTGCCCCTCAAACAAACTGAGACCTGATGCCTATCACCGTTTCAATCGTCGAAGACAACGACCAGTTGCGCGGCACCCTGGCGCGGTTGATCGGTCGCGCCGAGAGTTTTCAGTGCGTGGGCCAGCACGCCACCGCCGAGGCTGCGCTCGAAAATGTCTCCAAGGAAAAGCCGAACGTGGTGCTTATGGACATCAACCTGCCCGGCATGAACGGCGTCGAATGCGTGCGAAAACTGAAACAACTTCTCCCCGAAACGCAGGTAATGATGCTCACCGCTTACGAAGACACGGAGAATATTTTCAACGCGCTGGCGGCTGGCGCAAACGGTTACCTGCTCAAACGCACCCCGCGCGCGGAATTGCTGGACGCCATCCGCGACGTGCATCGCGGCGGCTCGCCGATGACCGCCCACATTGCCCGCAAAGTCGTGCAGTCGTTCCATCAGTCGGCCGCGGTTGCAAAACAAACCGAGGAACTGTCTCCCCGCGAAAGAGAAGTGCTCGATTGTCTCGCGCAAGGCTTTCTCTACAAGGAAATCGCCGACAAGCTCGGCATCGGCTACGAAACTGTTCACACCTACATTCGACGGATTTACGAAACGCTCCAGGTTCGGACACGCACGGAGGCCGTGGCCAAGTTCTTGCGGCGATAAGATTTTCGCTGAAAGCGCTGGCCGGCCACGTGCGTTTGATCGGTGTAACCAGTTTTGGCGACTGGCCGGAGATGCACCGTCAGGTAGTCTAAGCGCGTCATCGTAATGCAGAAACGCAGTGTTCCGTGTGTGACTTAAAGGCGTATGTCTGCGGCGCCGCATCGGTGACAGTTGTTCGTAGCCGGCGCAGCTACGGAAAACAAGTTAAGCGCTTTGTTCTCAACGGCGGGGTCGGGCGAAAGTCCGGCCCTTCTGTTTTTTCGGCAAGGGCTTGCATCCTCCGACGAATTGCCTCATCCCCAAAACTCAAATTCAGGGCCGAGCCTTCAAAGAGGGTGTTCCGAAAGTTTTTGCAACTGGTTCAGATGATGTGGGCTACGCCAAT
>CAYIOH010000071.1:0-11741 GCA_964364975.1 uncultured Bifidobacteriaceae bacterium | reverse complement strand
GTGAAAAGGCGGCCCAGGATATTGAAGCCACGGACAGCGGGGTGTTGCGAATTCCAAAGGATGGTCCTCAGCCCGGCGCCGTGGTGAAAGTGGGGCAGCGTATTGGCTATCTCGCTGCGGAAGATGAGACGCTTGAGAGTGGGGCAACACCCTCCCAAGGATCGTCTGTTCAAAGGGAACAGATTTGCGACGCTTCGCCGCAAGTTGCTTCGGTTATTCCCCTCGTCGTTTCACTCCCACCCAAGAATGAGCGTCCGGAAAAAGCGACGGCGTCCGTTATCAGTCCGCGCGCGCGTCACCGGGCAGCGGAGCTTGGCGTGGACGCGACCCGCCTGCAAGGCAGCGGACGCACGGGACGGATCATCGAGGCCGATGTTTTGAAAGCCGCCGCCCGGCAGGGCACAGCTACGACTGCATCACAGTCTCCGAAAGCTGCTCCCACCAGCACCGGCCAGGTTTCGATCATGCGGCGCAACATCGCCGAGCGCACGGCGCTGAGTTTCTCGACGATTCCCCACTTCTACCTCCGCGCAGAAGTGGACGCGACTGAACTCGTCAAAATGCGGGAGCACTTGCTCGAACGCGTGGAAAGAGAAAATGGAGTCCGAGTCACGGTGACCGATTTTCTTTTGCGGGCCCAAGCCCTCGCCCTGCGCGACTTCCCGGCGGCCAACGCCGTCTGGCAGGAAAACGGCATCGTGCGCTATGCCGATGCGGACGTTGGCCTGGTCGTGGGCTTGCCGGACGGATTACTGATCCCCGTCATCCGCGCCGCCCAAAATCTATCCTTCGTGCAACTCGCCCAAGAACGGGCGCGATTGATCGAAGTTGTGCGGACAGGTCGCTTCAACGCCGAGATGCTGGCGGGAGGCGCGACCAGCCTTTCGAACCTCGGCACCACGCGCACCGACGAATTTGCGGCCGTCATCGCGCCGCACCAGAGCAGCATGTTGGCGGTGGGCCGCGCCGCGCCGCGGCCGTACGTCGTGGACGGTCGTCTGGAAATCCGTACCACCATCCGGCTTTGCCTGTCGGTGGATCATCGGGTCATGGACGGGGGACCAGCCGCAGAATTCCTGGGACGGATCGTGGAATTGCTGGAAGCTCCGCAAGCACTGGTGGACGAGGGAGCGGGCAGATAAGAGCCTGAGCAGTTCAAAAATCCGATCAGCTTTTGCGCCTCCCCTCTCATTAACACCCGCTGAAGCGGGGTGTTAATGAGAAGCAGCGCCGCAGACAGGAAGTTTGTGAAAAATACAGGCTGGCCGGTGCAGTGGCGGCAGCATGGAGCGATCGAACGACCGGACAATCTTATGCGAATACTACAGAATTATGTCGGTGGCAAATGGACGGACTCGACTTCGGGGCGTCGGCGGCAGTCGTTCAATCCCGCCCACCGCGACGAACTGATCTGCGAGACGCAAGACTCCACGCCGGCGGATGCCGAGGCCGCCCTGCGGATCGCGGCCGAGGCGTTTCCCGCATGGTCGCACACGCCGATGCCGCGGCGGGCGGCCTTGCTCCAGGAATTTCTGAAGCATTTCGGAACGCGCGAAGAGGAGTTTGCCCGGGCCATCACGCGCGAGAACGGCAAGACGCTGCGCGAATCGCGCACCGAATTTCTGGCGGCGTTCAAGGAAGCGGAGTTTCAAGTGGGTCAGGGCCGCCGAACCGCGGGCGCGTCGCGGCCATCGGAGTTGCCCGGGGTCACCTGTCATTTGCGGCGCGAACCGCTGGGGGTGGCCACGCTGATCACGCCGTGGAATTTTCCGCTCAACGTCGCCTGCCGCAAACTCATCCCCGCCCTGATCGCGGGCAACACCTGCGTCTTGAAGCCGGCGGACCTCACGCCCATGACTGCGGCCTTGTTGTTCGAATCCCTCCACGCGGCCGGGTTGCCACCGGGCGTGGCCAACCTCGTGTTCGGTCGCGGTTCGGTGATTGGCGACACAATCGTCACGCACCCGGCGGTGAAGGCGTTGTCATTCACCGGCTCAACTGAAGTCGGTCTCGGCATCGCCCAAAAACTCGCGGGCCGTGACACGAAGATCCAACTGGAACTGGGCGGCAAAAATCCCTTGGTGGTGCTCGCCGACGCGGACCTCGACAAGGCCGTTGAAGCCGCGATCATCGGGGGTTTTGGTTGCAGCGGTCAGTGGTGTACTTCCACGAGCCGGGTGATTGTGGAAGCCGGGATTCACGACACTTTCCTCGCCAAACTGATTGCCGGCGTCAAAGCGATTGTGGTCGGAGACGGCAGCGATGAGGCGGTGAAGATGGGGCCGGTTTGCGGGAGCCAGCAGTACGAAACGATCCTGAAGTTCATCGAGGTGGGCAAACAGGAGGGGGCGCGCCTGGCCATTGGAGGCAACGCGCTGACGGAAGATCGGAATGCGCAAGGATGGTTCATCGCGCCAACCGTGTTCGCGGATGTCGCCCCGGAAATGGTCATAGCTCGGGAAGAAATTTTTGGGCCGGTGGTGGTGGTCCTCAAAGCGCGTGATTTCGATGACGCCGTTCGTCTCGCCAACGACACCCGTTACGGCCTGGCGTCCTCGCTTTACACGCGCGACCTTGCGAAGGCGCAGCGGTTCATCGCCGAGAGCGGGGTTGGGTTGTGTCATGTCAACCTGCCCACGGCGTACAAGGAGCCGCAGCTTGAGTTCGGCGGGGTCAAGGAAAGCGGGCGCGGCAACCCTGAAGCCGGCGACAGCGGCATCGAATTTTTCACCCGGCACAAGGCCGTTTATGTGAAGGACCAACCGTGAAATTCGGCCAGCTCGAACTCAACCCGGCGGAGAATCCCGGCGTGCTGGACACCGGCACGTGGGATGTCGCGGCCGCGTGCGAACAGGTTCGGGTGGCCAAGTATGACTGGGTCGCCGCCGCGAACGCTTTTCGCCGAGGCACAGCGCCGCCGACCGCTGACGCGATTCGACTTTGGAGCGGTTCGGTTTCCGTGACGCAGAATGCGGTCTGGTTTTTGGCGAGCCTGCCAGATGGGCAGGATGTGTTTCTGCGCGTGGGCCAGGCTGAGGCAGTGCTGGGCCAACCACTCGCTGAGTGGCGGTTGTCAAACGAGGACTGGCTCGGAGTGTTTGCCACGGACGCGGCCGTCTTGGACCGCTATTGCCGGTTGCTGAAGCCAGGCAAAGGCCCGCAAGCGCTCGGCGCCACCCCGCGATTGGGAATCGGCACGCGCATGACCACGCAAGTGTGGCCGGGCATTTTTGACGCGATGGCGCGACGCGGCATGGCCGCCAATTCCATTCAGAACTCCATTCGCGAGTTGAGCCTGCTCGACGATCTGCTCGCCGCCCGCCCGCCGGAAACCAACTATTCGACCGGGATCGGACTGATCGAGGCCGGCTGGACCGGCAGCACATACGAAGGCTTGTGGGTGGCCGGGGTTCTGGCCGCATTGAAATCCGACCACGAGCTTCGCTACGGCGCCGACGCCGACCATGTGCAGGTGAAGCGCGGGGCGGCCGGTGTCGAGCGCGCCAAACGCATCATCCGCGCCGCGCGTTACTATTCTTTCTACACGCTGGACATGGCGGACGTGCTCAACTATTCAGCCCTCAATGAATCTTCCGCCAGCCAGGTCGAAGTCTTCCTGGCGCAGAAAATTCCCGACGCGGGCGAGCGTCGCGGTGTGATTGAGCATCACACAAAGTCTTTCAACATCGGGGGCCGGAACTATCGGCTCGATTCCGCGGCCGTCGGACGATTTGTCGGCAAATACTGGGACGCGCTCAACACCGTGGGGGAACTCGCGGAATACATCGCGTCGCTGAAAGCGGGCGTGGCGTTTGATCTGGAACTGACGATTGACGAGCATCCGCCGGAGGTGGCGGCGTTTGACTGTCTGACGACGGATGAAGAAGTGCTGTTCCTCGCCCGCGAAATCCAGCATCGCGGCTTGCCGATCACGCACCTCGCGCCCAACTTTGGTCAGGAGAAAGGCCACGATTACAGGTGTCCGGACGGACTCGCCGGGCTGGAGCGCCGCGTGCGCGCGCAGTTCGAAATCGCGTCCGAATTCGGGCTGATGCTGGACGTTCATTCGGGCGACGACCTGTGCCGGGAAACGCGGCGGGTGTTCGGTCGCGCCGCCGGCGGCAAGCTGCACTTCAAAGTTTCACCGATGCTCCAGTTGATCTATGCGGAGTTGTTGCAGGAGTTTCACCCGGGGCTCTTCCAGCGGTGGTGGGAGGATGCGCTCGCCTACGCTCGACGTGAAGCCGCCAATGGATCGCCGGTGGCGCGGGAATGTCTTGCGGAATGGGATTCCGGCCCCGGCGCGCGTCCGTCGGCCCGACACAAGGTCTTTCACTACTACAGCTTTCCCTTTGTCGGCCGGCGCGATGCGCAGGGCCAATTTCTATATCGTGCGGAATTTTATCGGCTTTCACCCGCATTCGGTGAAGCCTATCGGTCGCACCTCCGCCACTGGTTGGGCGAACTGGCGGATGACGTTTTCTGAAACCAACAACGAACACGCAAAGTTATGCAACTGTTTCTCGACAGCTCCGATCCAAAGGAAATTCTCACCGCCCGCGAATGGGGTGTGATTGACGGCGTCACCACCAATCCCTCGCTGATCGCCAAAGCGGGAACGGAAATGGAGGCGGCACTGCGCGCCGTGCTGGACGCCTCGCCAGGGCCGGTGTTCTGTCAGGTGATCGGCTGGAAGGAAGTCGAACCGCTCAAAGCCCAGGCGCGGTGGTTGAGCGCATTTTCCAACCGCATCATTGTGAAAATTCCCATGAGCGTGGCTGGCATCACGGTGGTGCGGCAGTTGAAGCTGGAAAATCCCAAGATCAAACTCGCGGTCACGGCGGTCAGCACGGTGGCGCAGGCGTTCCTCGTGGCGAAAGCCGGCGCGGACGTGGTAGCCTTGTTCAACGGGCCGCTCGATCTCGAACAAGACGAGCCGGTGCAGATCGTCGCGCCGATCCGGGCGATTTACGACCGCAGTGGATTCACGACCAAGATTCTCTCGGCGGGCCGCTTTCCCCGCAGCTTCGGAGAATACGCCGCCGCCGGCTCAGACATCATCACGATTCGCATGGAGTTTCTAAAACTGCTCTTCGAACATGCCTTCACGGACAAGCGCATGCAGGGGTTTTTGAGCGATTGGCAAAAAGCTTTTGGCGACAAGACGTGGCCAGCGGGAGGGCAACCGGTGGCGAAACGTAAAAAACCATGAACGTGCTCGAACAGTTCAAACTCGACGGCCAGGTGGCCATCGTCACCGGCGGCGCGCAGAATCTTGGCCGGCAGCACGCCCTGGCGCTGGCGGAAGCGGGGGCCGATGTGGCGATCTGTGATCTGGCAGAAGAGGCCGGCCTCGCGACCCAGGCCGAGATCGAACGGTTGGACCGCCGCACTTGGTTTGGCAAAGTGGACGTCACGCAGACGGAACAGATTGATGCGTTCGTCAGCGAGGTCCTCACGCGTTTTGGAAAGATTGACATCCTGGTGAACAACGCGGCGATTCCGTCCGAGGGCATCGCGTTGCACGAAGTGAGCGACGACCAGTGGCGGCGGATCATTGATATGAATCTCTCCAGCCTGTTCTATTTCGGCAAACGTGTCGCGCAGCACATGATCCAGCGCGGGCAAGGCGGCCGGATCATCAACATCGCCTCCATGAATTGGATGGTCATCGGTAACATTTTTCCACGACACAATGTCACTTATTGCGTCGCCAAAGCCGGCGTGGCGCATCTGACGCGCGGCATGGCCTCCGACTGGGCGCAGTTTGGCATCCGCGTGAACGCCGTCGCGCCCGGCTTCATCCACACGCAACAAACCGCCGCCAGCGCCAAGGTTCCCGAAATCTTGGAGCGCAACCTCGCCAACACGCCCATGAAACGTTACGGGCGTTTGGATGAGTTGAAAGGCGCGATCGTCTTCCTGGCTTCCGACGCGTCGTCGTTTGCCACCGGCAGCATCCTGAATATTGACGGCGGTTACACCATCTGGTGACCGCGCCAGCGACTCGCACGCAATCATGGCCGGAAGAAAAACTTTTGTGGGTTTCGGCTTCGGCGCCATTCAAACCGGCCTCTTCTTGTGGGAAGCGCAACAGTCGGGGAACTTCGAGCGACTGGTCATCGCGATGACGAATGACGACGTGGTCGCGGGCCTCCGTTGCGCGGGTGGAAATTTCCACGTCAACGTCGCGACCCGCACCGCCCGCGAGGTCTGCGAAATCCGCGGCGTCGAAATCTTCAATCCCCACGCGGCCCGCGACCGCCAATCGCTGGTGGAGGCCATCGCTGAGGCGTCGGAAATGTCCACCGCGCTGCCCAGCGTGGAAACTTACGAGCAACCGGATGCCAGCGTTGCCGAACTGTTGGCGGAAGGATTGCGCGCCAAACTCCGGCAGAATAGCCCCACGCGCTGCATCCTTTATGCGGCCGAGAATCACAACCACGCCGCCGAACTTCTCCGCGCGTCTCTCTCCAAGCGATTGACCTCGGAAGAGGACCAGACGTTGCACAGTGTCTTCCAACCGCTCAACACGGTCATTGGCAAGATGAGTCGGGTGGTGCGCGACGCGGCCGAGATCAAGGAAGCGGGCCTGCAACCATATGTGGACGGCGGCTCGCGGGCGTACCTGGTGGAAGCGTTCAATCGCATTCTGGTTTCAAAAGTCACGCTGCCTGGATTCCAACGCGGCATCGCGGTGTTCGCCGAGAAACCCGATCTGTTGCCCTTCGAGGAGGCCAAGCTCTACGGGCACAACGCCGCGCACGCGCTGCTCGGTTATCTCGGTCGCCAGCGCGGGCTGCGGTTCATCGCCGAGGCAGCGGCGGACGACCAGTTGATGACGTTCGTGCGCGAAGCCTTCCTGGACGAGTCGGGGCGCGCGCTGATTGCCCGCTGGCTGGGTGTTGATCTTTTGTTCACGAGCGACGGCTACCGGGCGTTTGCGGATGATCTCCTCGAGCGCATGGTCAATCCGTGGTTGCGGGACAGTGTCGAGCGCGTGACCCGCGACCCGCGCCGCAAGCTCGGCTGGGACGATCGCCTGGGCGGCACGATGCGACTGGCCTTGGCCGCCGGAATCCAACCGAGCCGGCTGGCCGTCGGCGCCGCGGCCGCCCTGGAAAGATTGCAGAGCGAAGAGCCGACCCGAACGAAAGGCGGACTGCTCGATGACATCTGGGCGAATGCAAATGCCTCCCCAGATGAGAAACACAAGGTGCGCTCGCTGATTCTTACTGCGAAAGGATGAGGTCATCTCAATTCGAATCTGCCACCGACCTTGATCATCCACGGCGACGCGGATCCGGGGGTGCCGATCCAGCAGTCAGAATGTTTTGTGTCGCGGGCGAAGGAGCGGGAGCGCGGCACGTTCAGTTGCTCGGGAGGCCGGGCAAGGGACACGGTTGGGGTGAGTTCTGAAAATCCGAGGAAGACATCACCGCGTTCGCCGGCTGGTTCGACGGCTACTTGCGGGACCCGATTCACCAGGCCAAATAAACCGCTTGCCCCACGCCCGACGCGAGCCTTAAATGCCGCCATGCACGACCGCACCATGGCCAAACCGGTTCGCACTACACCAAACCCACGTTTGGCCGACTCTCTGTTAGAAAACATTCGCACGTCACAACACCACTAAGAAACGAAACTCTACTATGAAACTGAATCTCAATCTATGGATGCGAAGCTTACTCGTTGTCGGCATTTTAATCGGAAGTGGGTGTGCCAGTACGCAAACCACCAGTAGCGCTTCGTGGTTCAAGGACAAAACTACAGATTCGCTTCCCAAGGGTTCGCCAAAGGGCTATGTCGAATTCTACTCGGCACCCACACGGACATGCTGGTGGTATGCAATCCGTGGATCCATATTTCAGATTCAAGGGTCGGAAGAGCATTTCGTCGGTCCAGCCTGGGAATGGCTGGGGGGGTGGCCTTTTGAATATCATGCCCGGCGGATCGCGTGCATCCCGGGCACAAACACGTTCGTTATTGAGGTGAGCGGTGACCCGACCCGACCAAGAATGGTTGAAACTAATGTTTTCCAGATTGTGGTTAAACGAAGGCAGGTTGATATTGGTGTTATTCAGAACAAGGTCACACCTGTCAGGGTAAAGTTTACGCCAGTAGTACCTTCACCGCTTCCTGGGTTCAGGGTTTACTCTTGGGATGTGACTGTTGAAGATCCGCAACCGCTAGACACAGGGTGGAAGCCCCCCTATTCAGGCCTTAAAAACAACTAACCCAACAACGACACACACCGCTGTGTTTGTAAACAAAGTTTATGAAGACCTCATTTGGGTTAGATCTAAAACCACTGCGAAGATTTGCGCTCCCCACTCTTCTACTCGCTTTACTTCTGAGCGGCTGCACTTCTCAGCGCGCACGTTACCAAGGAAACGATACATACTCAATCTTTATCGGCGGTTCAATAATCACTGATTGGGACAAGGCGAACAAGGCTTTCTTCTCAGAATGCGAACGCGTCACGAAAAAGAACGGCTACATCCGGTATGAAGTGTTATCGAGGGAGGACTACAACGTTGCACGAGGCGTGGGGAATCCTTCTTACGTAGGCCCTGTAGGTATCATTCAAAAAAACTACATCCAAGGAACGATTAAGTGCTTCAAGTGAGACGAGAGCTTATGACAATTTATCAGCCTCCTAAGATCGTTCCAGCGCCGCTACGCCGGGCAATCGGACGGTTCGTGGCGGTTCGTGAGCGACCGTTGCAGCCAGAGCGCGTCTCCGGAGACGGTCGTTGAGCTTGGCCATCGGATCTAACTACACCTTGACCGCGCCCACGCGGCTGGATACGAAGGCCGGCCAATTGGAAGACATCATTTACATGCAACAAATCAAGCAACCCATCGGGCCTCGAAAAGGGGCGTTCTTGTGCCGGGCAGTGAGTTTCCTAACTGCGCTGCTGGTGGCGGGTGCCACCGCCCGAGCTGACGAGGCCGACATCCGGCAGCGGGGGAATCAGTGGACGCTGCGCACCTCGCGGATGGAGCGCGTCATTGCCTTGGAGGATGGCCGGCTGGTGTTGAAGCGTTTCACGGATCGAGCTACCGGTCGCGAACTGGTGGCCAGCGGCGCGGCGACCGAGGAATACCTTTCGCCCATCGCCGACGGGGCAGAGCCCCGGAAGGGTTCCGCCGGTGGCTGGCAGCTGCTTGGCTCAAAGCAATCCAAGCTGCCCCAGGGCGAGCGCCAACTGGACATTACCGTTCAGCGCGAAGGTCTCCAAGTCACGAAGAGCTATCTGCTTTATCCCGGTTCCAGCATCGTGCGCGAGTGGGTCACGTTCAAAAACGCCGGCACCGTTCCGCTGCCCATCCACGAGCCGTGTTTTCTCAACCTCACCGTCCAGCCGGGCGCGGGGAAGTCCCCGAATTTCTCCTGGATGTCCGGCGGCGAAAACAACCCCGGCTCCTGGAAGCTCAAGACCGAGTCATTGAATCCAGCCAAGCCGCGGAAGTTTGATTCCTACGAACCTTTCCCCGCCGAAATGCTCGGCGCGCAGCAATTCCTTGGCGACGGCATTGACGCCCGGGTTCTGCTCAACGGCCAGCAAGTCTGGCCCGCCACGAATTGGCAGTACGTCGCCAACGCCACGGTGCGTGTCCCGTTCGAGTTCACCGCCGACGTGCAGGCTGGCGACCAGCTCGTGTTTCTCGTCAACATGCACGGGGGCATCGGCTATGACACGACGGCCTTTAACCCGACGATCGCCTACGCCGACGCCGAAACGCACACCGCGTCCAGGGAGTTCAGCGAACAACAAGGCAAGCACGGCTGGCGCTACCAGTATCTTAAAAACGGCAAGTTCATTGACCTCGTTTACTATCCCGTTCCGAAGCAGTGGCGAAAGGAAAAGGACAACGCCACCGGCACGCCGTTCATCGGCGTTGGCGACCAGCATCCCGACGTCGGCCAGGATGCCGCGCGGGTGTGGACGGCTCCGAAGGCGGGTCAGGTCCGGGTCACCGGCAAGATTTGCAACACGGGCAACGGCGTGGGGAGCGACGCCCGCTACGGTTTCCGGCCGGGGAGCGCGAGTTACGCCCCGTGGTATGCGCTTTACGCCAAGGACACGAAGCAGGGCGTTTTCATCGGCTGGGATTATTTC
This sequence comes from uncultured Bifidobacteriaceae bacterium, assembly GCA_964364975.1. GTDB lineage: Bacteria > Verrucomicrobiota > Verrucomicrobiia > Limisphaerales > JADLHS01 > JALOTT01. The sequence continues at coordinate 1,614 of CAYIOH010000071.1, read as the reverse complement.
GGACACTGGACCTCGTCGTTCGCGCTCAATCCGAATGGCAGCGTCACGGCCCAACTCAAGGTGGCCGGTTTCAGGCAAACCCTCGCGCCGGGCGAATCCGTTACGACCCCGAAGGCTTTCGTCGGCCTCTACCGCGATGACCTGGACAACGCCGGCAACGAATGTCTCGACTGGCAATATCGCTACCTCTGGGATTACACGCGGGACGGCTGGTTTCCGGCCATCCGCATGTTGGGTTACTGGATGAACGGCACGGCATGGAATCAACCCGGCGCTACCTGGACCGGTGGCGGGCCGGATTTCGAGAGCACGTTCCGCAAAGTTTTCCGCGTTGCCGACCTGATGCGCTACGTCGGCGCGGACGTTTATCATCGCGACTGGGGCTGGTGGGACCGGGCGGGCGATTGGAACGGCCCGGATTTCCGCACGACCATCAACTACCTGCGCAAACACGACATGGGCCAGCTCATTTACGCCTTCCTTTACACCGTGGATGCAAAATCGCGCGTCGCGCAGGAGCATCCGGACTGGCTGCTGGGCGGCACGCTCGACATGTCGAAGCCGGAAGTCGTGGAGTTCATGCAGAACCAACTCGACCAGTTTGTCGCGCGCTGGGGTGACTTCGAGTGGCGCAACGACAGTTTCTTCACCGCCAAGCGCGAGGGCAGCGACAGCGCGATGCTCGCGCAGGACGAAGGCCTCCGCCGTCTCATCCGCACGTTCCTCGACCGGCATCACAAGTGCGCCTTCCAGGCCGTCAACGGCGGCGGCAACTACGGCGGCTACGACTACACGCGCTACGCCTCGGCCTTCTCGTTCAGCGATGGCGCGGTCGGCCCGTTGCGCAATTATTACGCCGCGTTGCTCTTCCCGCCGGACAAGACCAGCGACATCCCGGATGTCTGGAATCCGAATGACTACAACAAAGCCACGTGGCGCGGATTGCTCTGCATCAACTTCGACATGACCGGCGACACCACGGACGCCGCGAAGCTCGAAGGGTTGCGCGAACTGGTGGACATCTATCACTACTTGCACCAGCAAGGCGTCGTGGGCCGCTGGGTGCGCGTCTTCCGTCCGCTGATCACCGGCGACGACCCGACGATGTATTTCCAGCGGTTGAGCCGCGACGGCAAACGCGGCGTCATCATCCCCAAGCGGCCCGCGCCCGGCCCGGTCACGATCAAGCCCAAAGGACTTTTGCCGCGGCAAACGTACTTCGTTTCATTCCACGAATCCGATCGGAGCGAGCGGCGCACGGGCACCGATCTGATGGAGCGCGGCATCTCCTTCGACAAAATGCCACCCGGCGAACTCATCTACCTGAACCTGCCCTTGCATCCAGGCAGCAAGCTGGACACGAAACCGCCGACGCCGCCTCGCGCCGTCATCAAACGCATCGGCGAAAACATGGGCTATCCCGGCGTTGAACTGAGTTGGAAAGCCGGCACCGACAACAACTGGGTGTCGTACTACGAGGTTTTTCGCGACGGCACAACGCTGGACAAAGTGGCCAAGGGAACGTTCTACTTCGACCACTCCGCCGGCGCGGACCGGGCTGCCCGCTACGAGATTCGCATCGTGGACGGGGCGGGCAACGTCTCGGCGCGAGTC
>CAYIOH010000070.1:0-11754 GCA_964364975.1 uncultured Bifidobacteriaceae bacterium | reverse complement strand
CGTTCGTAGCAGCCGACGTGAGTCGGCTCTGATCAATTTCAGATCCTTCAGTTAGAGCCGACTCACGTCGGCTGCTACTCTCCGAAAGTTTCGCCCGCAGGTTGTTGATAACCCAGTTCGCGACCGCTTTGGGATTCTTCGCCTGTTTGGCGATGACTTCAAAATAGTTTCCCAACTCGACGTTGCTCTTGAAAACCTCCGCATCGCCAGCCGGCAAACCGTAATCCCGCATGAAGCGTTGCTTGCGTGCGAGCGGCAATTCGACCACCCGCGACTTTACTTCCGCCAGCCACGCATCATCCGGTGCAACCGGCATCAAGTCGGGGTCGGGAAAATAGCGGTAATCGTGAGCGTGTTCCTTCGTACGCATCTCTTCCGTGATCTCCGCCACATCATCCCAGCGGCGCGTGGATTGAATCAGCTTGCCGCCTTTCTTCACGACCTCAATCTGGCGCGGGATTTCGTACTCCAACGCCCGGCGCACGCCGGAAAAGCTGTTCATGTTCTTGATCTCGATCTTCGCGCCGAGTTCCTTCGCGCCGACGGGCCGCACGCTCACGTTCACGTCGCAGCGGACCATGCCCTTCTCCATGTCGCAATCGCTCACACCGCCCTGCACGAGAATTTCCTTGAGCGCATTGAGATACTCGTAGGCCATGTCGGCACTGGTGATGTCCGGCTCGGAAACGATTTCCATGAGCGGCACGCCCGCGCGATTGAAATCCAGCCCGCTGTTGCGTTCGAAATGAAAACTCTTGCCCACATCCTCTTCCAGATGCGCGCGGGTGATGCGCACTCGCGACAGACCGTTGGTCGAACCCGCACCCGCGAACTCAAACTCCACGAAACCGTTGGCCGTGGACGGTTTGTCGTATTGTGTGATCTGGTAATTCTTCGGCATGTCCGGATAGAAATAACTCTTCCGGTCGAATTTCGCGAAGCGGGGAATTTCGCAGTTGAGCAGCAAGCCAGTAAGCACGGTCAGCCGTAGCGCTTCGTCATTGGGCACGGGCAACACGCCGGGCAGGCCGAGGCAGACGGGGCAGACGTTCGTGTTCGGCTCGGCGCCAAACGCGTTGGCGCAACCGCACCACATCTTCGACTTTGTCTTGAGCTGAACGTGAGTTTCCAGCCCGATGACGGCTTCGTATTCCATAAAGTGCACGGAGAGTTAATCAGGTCTGCCAACGGCCTGCCACGCCGAAATGTTTGCGGAGACCAGGCACGGATTTTTCTTGAATTCTACCGAAAGCATGTGAGATTGCCCGCAATGAAATCCCTGTCTGATTCATTCACTGGAACCATTATGTCCATTTGCCGCCGATTTATCTTCGCCGCGTTGATATTTCTGGCCGCGCTCAACCTCCGCGCCGACGCGCCGCCAACCAAGCTGAACCTCCGTTACACCGGCAAAGACTTTGAGGGGCGGCAAACGTTCCAACTCGAATGGGACGCCATCTCGAACGCCACTTACCGGATACAACGGTCTGGCAGCATCGCGCCGGGCGTGCCTTGGGAAACCGTGGACCTTGTCACGCCGGTCGGCGGCACCGGGCAACGCGAGATCAAAGGCCGGTCCATCCCGGAAAACTCCGTCGAGTTCTTCCGGTTGGTGCTGCCGCAACCGGAGATTTTCTCCGTCGAGCCTGCGATGCTTGCGCCGGGTGTGGCGGTGGACCTTTACGTGGTCGGGCAATGCTTCGGCTCGAATGATGTGCTGCGCATCAACGGCGAGCCGCAGACCAATGCCGTTTTTCACAGCTCGACGTTGCTGTCGCGCCCCTCGTTCACGCCCGCGACACCGGGAACTTACGTCTTTGAACTCGTCGTCGCCAGCGTGGTGCGGGCGTCCTTTAATGTGACGTGCGCGGATGCGTTCGCGAATCCGGAACTGGTATTGCAAGGGCCGCCGGAACTGCCGCCGGCCAGTCCGGCCAGTCTCAGAAAGTACAAGACCAAGAGCAATCAATCCAACGATCGCGTGATCGGCGGCGGGATTCGCGAGAACGATAATGTGGTCTTCGAGATCCAGGAGGGCAAGAAGGGTCTCAACGCGGTGAACGTCAAACTGGCCCGCGTGGCTGGCGGTGGAGCGCAGCCGTTTTCCCTCGAAAAAGTACAGGGCAAAGTTCAGCAACAGGGCACGTCGGAGGCGAACCGGGTCATCCCTTTCTCTGGTGAAGTTTCGCAACAGGTCGTTGACCTCGCCGTGGAAGGGCGTGGCTTGGCTTTCATCTGGGCGCGCACTTACAACTCCCGCATCGGACGCACCGGCGCTTCGGTCAATGGCTGGACGTTTTCCTACGACTTAAACATCCAACCGTTCGGCGGCGACATCGTGATTCACGACGGCACGGGCCGCACGGACACGTTCAAGCTCCAGACCAACGGGGTTTACACCTGCCGGGAATTTTTCCGCGAAGGCACGGTCAGCAACGACACCTTCACGCTCACCTTCGCCGACGGAGGCAGGTTCATTTTTTATCCGTTTCGCTTTGGCGAGCAGGGCAAGTTGACGCAAATCATCGACCGCAACGGAAACACGATGTCGTTGAACTACGATGGCTCGGGCCTGCTCTCGCAAATCGTGGATGACCTCGACCGCACGAACACTGTCGCCTACGACCTCGCCGGGCGCGTGGCCAGCGTCACGGATTTTTCAGGCCGCGTCGTCCGCTACGAATACGACGGCAACGGCGACCTGGTCGCATGCGTTTCTCCCCCCGTCACCGGCACGCCGAACGGAAATGATTTCCCCGGCGGCAAGACGAATCGTTACACCTACTCCGCCGGTTACCTCGACGACCGCGAGAACCACCTGCTGCTCTCGGTCATTGACGCCAGCGGGCAGACCACGCAGCAGCACGTCTATCAACACAACCAGACCGACTTCGACTTCCTGCGCTGCATCTCTATCCAGCGCTGGACGAACACGCCGGCGATCCTCACCTATTTGCCGCAGACGCCCGCGCCATCCAATCACTTCGCCGTGCTGCGTTGCGTGATGAACGATCCCGTGGGCAACGTGACGGAATGTTTCTACGACGCGCGGAATCGGCTCGTGAAGTTGCAGGAATTCACCGGTCGCGCCACGCCGGGCGTGCCGGTCACGGCCACCGTGAACCGGCCCGCGGGCAAAGTGCGTTCGAACGACCCGGATTACTTCGAGTGCCGCGCGGAATGGAACAACGATTCGCTCTGCACGCTGGAGGTCGCTCCGGGCGGGCAGCAGGTGGAATGCGTTTATGAATCTGACTTCGACAAATCCACGCGCGCCCGCAAGCGCGCCGACTGCCGCGTAGTGCGCGAACGCGCCACCGGCGGCGTGGATTTGGACGGCGACGGCACGCTGGATTTGACGCAACGCGCGAGTTTCTTCACTTACGACCCGCGTTTCGGCAGCGACCCCACGGCGAGCAGCGGCAAGTGGATGAGAGAACTCCACGTCAAGACGAAAGGCACGCGCACGGCAGCAGGCCTGGCGGCGGTCAAGGGGAAGTTGAACTATCTGCCGGATGAGTTCGCCGACTTTATTATCTCCGCCACCGACCCGCGCGGCAACGTGACCACGGGCAGTTATGACACGAACGGCAATCTCACGCGCTGCACCGGGCCGTTCATCGTGGGTAATGATGCGCCGAAAGTGGACTGCGCCTACGACTCCTACGGCCAGTTGATCGCCATCACCAACGCACCCGACGCCAATGGCCGGCGACGCGTGGACCAATACATTCGCAATTACGGGTTCGTCGTCGTATGTCGGGTGGACACCGGACCAGGCGGGTTGAACCTCACGAACAAGTTTGATCGCGACGCGCTTGACAACGTGACTCGCTACGAGGACGCGCGCGGCAATGACTGGCTTTACACCTACAATGCACTTGACCAGTGCGTCCGCGTCCAGACGCCCACCAACATCACGGCGCGCGGCACCACGGACTTCTTCTACGACGAGAATGACAACCTGTTCACCGTCAGCGGCACGGTGCGCGACCAGTTTGACAATCCGGTGCTCGACCAGGTGAATCGCTTCCGCCACGACCCGTTGCATCGTTTGACGCGCGCCGAATGGGCGGTGGACGCCTCACATTCAATGACAAATGATTTTGTGTATAACGGCAACGACCAGTGCGTGCTCGTGCGTGGCGGCAACGCCGTTTCCGGTGCCGATCCGCATCGGACGGTTTCATTCCAATACGACGAACGCGGGCTGTTGTTCCGCGAAATCGGCGCGCCCGGCAGCGCCGATCAAAGCACGACGCAATGGGATTACGATTCCAACGGCAACCTGACCCGCGTGAGCAAAGGGTTGGAAGGCACGCCGCAAGTGACGACGATTGAGTATGACGGGTTTGCAGGCTTCGGCTCTTCTTCCGACCAAATTGGGAGGGGAGAGATAGAAGAGTTACACGCGGACCTTTTCATCGACACCTGTTCCGACCAAATTGCGGGAGGGGGCGTTGCCGGTTTCGGCGAGGTTGAGTATTCGCTTATGCGCGCGCAAGGTTCCACACCGCTCGCGGGGTCACTGAGGACCACACGGATCTCCAAAATCACCGATGCGCTGGGCAATCAAACCACCTTCAACTTCGACGCGAACGACAATCTCAAAGTCATCCGGCGCTTCGGCCAGACGAACGACGTGCCCGGCACGAACGGCAACCTCCGCCTCGCCGAGTCGCGTTACGAATACGACGCGCTGGATCGTTGCGTTCGTTTCCGTGACGCCTACTTCGACGTGAACACCCAGTTGTCCATCGGCGATGGCGAGCGCACCACCACGTTCGCCTACGCGCCCAACGACCAATGCACCAATGTCACCGACGATCTCGGGCGGGCGACGACGTACACCTACAACACCGTGGGCTGGCCCGCCTCGGTCAGCAGTCCCGGCGGCAAAACCGTTTACTTGCAGCTCCGGGATCAAGCCGGCAACGTCTTTGTGGACATCCAGACGGACCTTCCCGATCTCGGCGGGCCGGCGCAGGTTTTCTCCCGCACAAATGTTTTTGATTCCTTGAATCGCCTTGTCAGCACGACGGACAACGTCGGCAACACGAACCACTACGCTTACGATTCACTCAGCCGCGTGGTAAAGCAAACCGGCCCGCGCGGCATCCAGTCGTTTTACGAATACGATTTGCTCGGCCGCCAGACCCTCGCCGTCCGCGATCTCGACGGCGATGGCTTGCCAAGCTCGAATGATCGCACCTTTTCAGCCTACTGGGTCGATCCGGATCCACGCTGGCCCGGCATTATCACGGACAGCCACGGCAACACCACGAGTTACGGTTACGATTCCTTGGGCCGTTGCACGAGCGTCACGAACGCCGACGGCACGCGCAACAGCTTCGTCTGGAATTCCCTCAGCGATCTGGTGCGCGAGGAAGACGCCAACGGCACGGTGATTCTCCACGCCTACGACCTGAACAGTCGTTGCATCTCGAACAACATCACGCCCGGCGCAGGCGTTTCCCCGGCCACGACGGTCGAGACGTTTGCCTACGACGGCCTCGCGCGGCTCGTGAGCGCGAGCAATGACGGTTCGGATTCCACGTTCGCCTACGATTCGCTGGGCAACCGCACGCGCGACGTGTCGGGCGGGTTGGGAGCCTTGACTACGTTTGACAGCGTCGGCAACCGCCTGTCGCTCACCTATCCCGGCGGACGCGCGCTCACCTACGCCTACGACGCGCTCGATCGTTGCACGAACATCGTGGAATCCAGCTCGTCACTCGCGAGCTTCAGCTACGACGGGCCGGGTCGGGTCGCCCGCGTCCTTTACGGCAACGGCACGCGCACGGACATCACCAACGACGGACTCGCGGGCGTGCCGAACGCTTCCGGCGATTTCGGCCACGGCCAGATCAGCAGCGTGACCCACGCGGCGGCAGGTGGTTCGCCAAAAATTGTCGCCGTGGACCTGAAATGGGATCGCAATGGAAACAAAACCCTGCGCACCGACACCATCTTCGCGCCGGCCATCCCGCGCACAAATGATATGGGGCTCGAATACGACGCGGCGGATCGCCTGACGCGCGCGAGCGTCATCAGCGGCCCGGCGCTGTTGCGCGACACGATCTACGGCTTGGATCGCATGGGCAACCGCACCAACGTCGCTGGCGCGGGCTGTTCCGGCAGTTACACGATGGATCTCTTGTCGCCGCCCGCGGATTTCCAGAGGAACCAATACACCGCCTCGCCGTGTGAGCTGTTCAGCTACGACGACAACGGCAATCTTACCAACCGCGCCTCGGTCGCCGGCCCGGTGACCTATGAGTATGATTACGCCAGCCGGCTCGTGCGCGTGATGGGGCTGGATTCCGGCAGCGGCTCGATTGAACCGCTCGCCAGTTACACCTACGACGCGCTCGGCCGGCGCGTGAGCAAGACGCTTTACTCCGGCGGCGTCGCCACCGGCACCAACCAGTTCTTCTACGATGGCGGCAGCCTGATCGAAGCGCGCCTGAACGGCACATTGATAGACAGCATGGTCAACATGGTTGACGACCGTTACCTGCTGGGCCTGCGCCATTACGGCCAGGATTATTTCCTCCACACCGACGACCAGGGCAACACCCTCGCGCTCACCACGACGAACGGCGCGGTGGTCGAGCGTTACGACTACGACGATTACGGCCAGCCGCAATTCCTCGGAGCAGACGGCACGCCGCTCGTGGGCGGTGACGGCATGCCCGCAACTGCATCGGCGGCGGGCAATCCATTCCTCTTTCACGGCATGGAGTGGGACAGCGAGACGGGTCTATACCTCGCTTCAAAGCGGTTCGGCATGGGAGGGGAAACCGCGCCTGAGTGTCCGCTCGGAGTTTACTTTGACCCGCAGACCGGTCGTGCCGTCCGCGGAAAAGTGAAAACCGTCAGGAACACGGGCAACGGCCGTGGCTTGGCTGGCAACAATCCGTGGACGGGGGATTCTCCCAGTGCGATGGAAAAGGGAAAGGTGAAATTCTTCAACGATGCCAAAGGCTTTGGCAGGGTGGCGGGTGGCGGCGGCGGCGGCGGTGGCGGCTGTGGTGGCTTCGCCATCGAAACGCGGGACATCCTCAAATCCTTTTTTGAAACCGGCGACAAGCCAACGCAGGCGCAGTTTAGTACACTCATTGACTCAACGGTTAACCTCGTGGATGACCGCTATTTGTTGGGCCTGCGTGGCCCGGGCGGCGGCCGGGTATGGCCGCGCGGCGGCTTGGAACGAAAGTTTTCGGAGTACACGCCGACAGGATTGATTACTGGAATTGTCCGGCAGGATTGATCCTGGGAAAAATATTTGTCCGAGCCATCTCCACGCCCAAGAAACTGGTCGCGAGGCACGTGCTAGAGTAACCTTTCGCAGCGCGGACTTCGCCGCGGGGGAAATTCGAGTGACGCCGTGTTGGTTTACGCGTAAGGTTGGTTGTACAGCAACCGGCGGCAGTTTCAAACTTTACCAGACGGCTGGACATGTGTTTCCAGACCGATGACCGCTTCGTATTCCATAGGGCGCGGTGATTTAACCACGGATGCGTGCCAATGAGCACGCACTTTTCGCCTCTGCATGTAATTGCTCCAGCCGTCGGGGTTCGGAAGGATTGCGCCGCCGGCACCGCTTCAAGCAGCGGAATTCAGAATCGGTCCGGCACGTCGCACGCATTTTAAGATGGGCAGCCGCAGCCGTTTGTTCTTAGATTTCGGCGGCGGTCTGACGTGGCTTGACGCGGTGACCGACAGGCAACGGACAGAGAATCCGCCGATCATCATGCACAAAACCAAAATCGGACTCTTTGGCATCGGGCTCGACACCTATTGGCCGCAGTTCAAAGGGCTGAAGACGCGGCTGGAGGGCTATCTGCGCGAGGTCCACCGGAAGCTCAAGCGGCCCGGCGTGGACGTGGTGGACCTGGGTCTGATTGATTCGCCGCCCAAGGCGTTCGAGGCGGGGCACGCCTTCCGCCAGGCGGACGTGGACCTGATCTTCCTCCACGTCACCACCTACGCGCTTTCGTCCACGGTGCTGCCCGTCGTTCAACGCGCCAAGGTGCCGGTCATCATCCTGAACCTGTCGCCGGTACCGGCGATTGATTACGCCGCGTTCAACCGGATGGGCGACCGCACGGCGATGACCGGCGAATGGCTGGCGCATTGCGCGGCTTGTACCGTGCCCGAGATCGCCAACGTCTTCAACCGCGCGCGCATCAACTTCCACCAGATCACCGGTCAGTTGCACCACGACCCGGCAACGTGGACCGAGGTGGACGCGTGGATCGAAGCCGCGCGCGTGGCGAACATCATGTTCCACAATCGGCTAGGCGTCATGGGCCATTACTACGGCGGCATGCTGGACATTTACTCGGACATGACGCAGCAATGCGCGCACTTCGGCGGGCACATCGAGGTCGTCGAGGTTGACGAGTTGGCGGCGCTGCGGCGCGAAGTTACGGCCCGGCAGATTCAGCGGCGCGTCACCGAGTTTCACAAGACCTTCGACGTGCAGCCCGATTGCCTCCCTGCCGAACTGGAGCGTGCCGCCCGCACGTCCGTGGCGCTGGATCAACTCGTGAAGGAACACGCACTCGGCTCCATGGCCTATTACTACAGAGGCACGGGCAACGCAGAGAACGAAGACGCCATCAGCTCGATCATCCTCGGCAATTCGCTGCTCACGGCGCGCGGCGTGCCGGTGGCAGGCGAGTTCGAGATCAAGAACGCGCAAGCCATGAAGATCATGGACAGCTTCGGCGCGGGCGGCTCGTTCACGGAATACTACGCAATGGATTGGAACGACGACGTGGTGCTCATGGGACACGATGGCCCGGGGCACATCGCCATCGCCGAAGGCAAAACCAAGGTGCGTCCGCTCCACGTTTATCACGGCAAAGTGGGGCGCGGGTTGTCGGTGGAAATGAGCGTGAAGCACGGCCCGGTGACGCTGCTGAGCGTAGTGCAAACGGTTGACGGACGTTTGGAACTGCTGGTGGCCGAGGGCGAATCCGTGCCCGGACCGATTCTGGAGATTGGAAACACGAACAGCCGTTACAAGTTCAGCCTCGGCGCGCGAGCATTCGTCAATAATTGGAACGTCCACGGCCCGGCGCATCATTGCGCGGTGGGCGTGGGCCACATTGCAGACAAGATCGGGAAACTCGGGGCGCTGATGAACCTGAAGGTGCAGCGCGTTTGTTAGTCGCGACCGCACCAGCGAGGAAATGAAAATTGCATTCACTCCCGCGGTTTACGAACACGCAGCGCGATTTGTCGGACGGACGCCGTGGGAAGTGTCGCGTGATCCGGAACTGATGTTCGAGGGCCATCGGCGCGCCTACCTGGAATACCATCACCAAGTCATCGTCGTCGGCATTGACATCTACAACCTCGAAGCCGAAGCCTACGGCGCAACCATCGAGCCGTGCGAAGGCGACGCTATCCCCGCGATCCATCAACCGTTGCTCTCCACTCTGGAAGAAGGCCTCACGCTGAAGCCGTTTGATCCGCAGCGTGACGGGCGCATCGCCATGTCCATCGCCGTGGCGCAACGGTTGAAGCGCGAATTCCCGCAAGCCGACGTGCGCATCCCGGTCGGCGGGCCGTTCTCGATTGCCTTCAACCTGCGCGGCATCACAAGTCTGTGTGAAGATTCCGCGCTGCGACCGGAAGACACTGCGAAACTGTTGATGCGGCTCGCCGAGAATCAGGCGGTGCTGTGCCGCGCCGTCGCGGCGGCCGGTTTGGACGTGGCGTTCTTTGAATCCGCCGCTGCGCCGCCGATTATTTCACCGCGCCAGTTCCGCGAACTCGAACTGCCGGCGTTGAAACGCATCCTCCACCTCGCCGCCGACTGCGTCGGCCACGCCGTGCCGTGCATCATGGGCGGCAACACGTTTCCGATTCTCGACGAACTGCTTTCCACGGGCACAAGTTTCCTCGTGTGCAATGTGGAGACAAACCAAGCGGCGTTCGTCGAACGCGTGTGGCGCACGCATCCGCACGTAAAGATTCGCGTGAACCTCGATCCCGGCATCGTGGTCTGCCGCGAACCGGAGCGCATCTACCGCGCGATTGACCGGTTGCTGGAAATCGTCGGCGACCGGACCAACTGCGTCATGGGCAGCGGCGCGTTGCCTTACGAAACGCCGCCGGAAAACATCCGGCTGATCCGCGATTATCTGGCAAAGTGATTTCCAGAGGCGCCTGATTCCTTCCTCGAATCACTTCCAACCCCGATAGGTTTGTCCCCGGTCTGCGTTGAATAATGAATAAAAGTTCATCGCGACCTGGGCCGTTTGTTCATTTTTCTGTGTCATGGTTGGCATTATGAAATGGCTAAGTGCTATCCGATGCCGAATGCGTCCGCGTGCCTGCTCGGCGCGCGCGGGCTTCCAGTTGTCAAACCGCCCAGAACCGCAGCGGCTGAATTCTTCAGCCATTCAAGGCGTTCAACGCGTGCCGCTCGTGGTTTGCGAATCCGTGCGTTTCGAGATCGCCGTCCGGGTTTGCAACCAACGACCCGCGTTCCGGAAGCCGCGTGAAACAGACTTTGCTCCAAGCCCAAACGCGGCCTCGCCGGTTCACAAGGGTCAACGAGGCTTTCTCTGTGAATTAGTCATGCTCTGGTTGAAACAGCGTTTAATTAGTTGCCATTGCGGGGCGCAGCGGGAAAATGTGCCTCATGCGGATTCTCGTCGTGGAAGATGACCGTAAAACTGCGGCCTTCATCAGCAAGGCGCTCAAGGCGGATAGTTTCGCCGTGGACGTGCTGCGCAACGGCGACGACGCGCTCGCGGCAATCTGCACAACGCCATTCGATGCCGTAGTGATGGACATCATGCTCGCCGGTCGTGACGGGTTGAGCGTGTTGCGTCAGGCGCGCGCCCGGGGCAACCGGACGCCGGTGTTGCTGCTCTCGGCGCGTGGCGAAGTCAACGAGCGCGTCGAGGGCCTCAACGCCGGCGCGGATGATTACGTCTCCAAGCCCTTCGCGCTGGAAGAACTCCTCGCCCGGGTCCGCTCGTTGGTCCGTCGGGGCGGCGAAACCCAATCCCCGATCCTGCGTGTGGGCGACTTGACGTTGGACACAACCACGCGCACCGCGCGGCGCGGCGATAGGAAGATCGAACTGACCACGCGCGAATACCGGCTGCTGGAATTCCTGATGCGCTCGCCCGGGCAGGTGTGCGGACGCATGATGATCATTGAGAAGGTCTGGGATTACGATTTCGATCCCGGCTCGAATATCGTGGACGTTTATGTGCGCAAGTTGCGCGACAAGATTGACACCGGCTGTGAACCGAAGCTCATGCACAGCGTGCGCGGGGTGGGCTACGTGATGAAGGAGGAAAAATGACGCTCGCCCGGCGCTTGGCGACAGTTTACGCCTGGATGTCCGCGGCCTGCCTGGCGCTCGTCGCATGGTTGGGGTACCACGAATTTATCGAGGAGCCGGCCGAGTTTGCTGCGATGGGGTTGCCCGATATCCACAAGAACACGCAGGCCGAACTCTCAACCGTGTGCTTTCTAGCCTGCCTTCCGGTGCTGCTCGGTCTGGGCTGGTGGTGGATGCGCCGCGTGCTCGCACCGCTCGCCACGCTGACTGCCGCGCTTGACGAGATCAACCCGCACGATCTGCCACAGCCGCTGCCCCGCAGCATGAGCGGTGACGAGGCGGACAAGCTCGCCGCCGCCTTCAACTCCATGACCGTGCGGCTCGACGAATCCTTCCGCCGCATCCGATCGTTCACTCTCCATGCTTCTCACGAGCTC
>CAYIOH010000069.1:0-11937 GCA_964364975.1 uncultured Bifidobacteriaceae bacterium | reverse complement strand
GCCTTGCCGCCAACCCCAATGCCAACGTCGTCGTGTTGGGCGACTTCAACGACACCAAGAACAGCAAATCCACCAAAGCCATCATCAGCCAAGGCAAACACAAGCTCGTGGACACGCGCCCCGCCGAGCGCAACGGCGACAACCTGCCCAATCCAAATCCACGTTACGAACCGATGAATGTCACGTGGACTTATTACTACGGCTTGGAAGACACCTACAGCCGGATTGATTACATCATGCTCAGCCCCGGCATGGCGCGCGAATGGGTAACGAACGAAACTTACGTGGCGACGATTCCGAATTGGGGGGTCGGCTCCGACCACAGACCGATTGTCGCGACGTTTGAGGCGGAGAACAAGTAACGGGGATTTGACGCCTTTGATAAGGCACGTTCGAGGCGCATTTCAAAACCATGACCAAATGGACAGAAACTTCAACATCCCGTACCGTTCCAAAATCAAACTTGCTAGACCGCAGATTTGCCATTCAATTTAAGGCGTCATTCACAGCTCTATGCGAAAGTTTAGAATCTGGATATTCATTGCTGCGGTAGTGGCTATTGTCCTTGGGTTCATTTTCTTTTCTGGCCCCATATCTCGCACGTCGGACACTCCTCTGATGCGAGAGCTTTCAGCAATCTACCAGCTTTGCACCAAGCTCCGATACTATGCAGACGAGCATTCTGTTTTCCCCAGTGGCGTCACTAAGAATAACAGTATTGATGAATTGGTTGCGGCTGGTGTCCTATCCGCGGATGATGCAGCATACATTCGTGACCACCGAATCGAGTATCGTGGCTTTGACCTGAATCACATTGCCGCAGACGTGCCAGTGTTTGAGACCATATTCACCAATACCAGTTCTCCACGTCGTATCGTCGGATTTAGTGACGGGCACGTTACGATGCAGGATCTACGCAAGACACCATGACGCCAAATCTGAGAATAGGCCGCAAGCCTCTCTCACCTGCCGCGTTCACACATACAACGCCGCCTTCACGTCCCGCGCCAGCACGCTCAGAAACGGATAGCGCTTGTCCGGCGCGCGTTCGAGGCATTTCAAAATCACCTTCTCCATCGCCAGCGGAATTTCCGGATTGTGCTGTCGTGGCGGGACAAAACTGGAGCGGTCCATTTGCCGGCGCAGAATTTCATCCGGCGTTTCGCCCGGAAACGGCTTTTGGTTCGTGAGCAATTCATACGCGGCCACCCCGTACGCGAACACGTCCACGCGTCCGTCAATCGGCAGCCGTTGTAATTGTTCCGGCGCCATGTAGGCGGGCGTGCCGGGGTTCTTCGACATTTTCTTCGGCTTCTCCGGCAAGGGTTGCGCGAGATCGAAATCAATCAGCCGCACGCCGGCGTTGCGCGTCACCAGCACGTTTTCCGGTTTGAAATCCAGGTGCATGTAGCCGTTCTCGTGCAGGTGCTCGAGGCCCGACGCCATATCAATCAGGATTTGCGCCACGTGTTCGAGCAGCAGGGGATCGTGCCGCCCGTAAAGCTCCTTCAAATTCTCCGCCTCCACGTAGTCCATCACCAGATACATGGTTCGTTCGGCCTTGCCGTGCTCCACGTAGCCGATGATGTGTTCGTGATCGTGAATCTGCGCGAGAATTTCGCAGCCGCGCACGAAGCGCCGCCGCGCAAGGAAGTTGAATCGCAGTCGCGGGTGCAGTCGGCGCAGGGCGAAAGCCTTGCCCTGCGAATCCGTGGCCAGCCAGATGTCCGCCATGCCGCCGCTGTTGATCAACTCCTGCAAATAAAACCGACCGAACCGCTCGCGGCCCGCGTCGTTCAAGTCTGATTTGCGTTTTGGAAAACTCGCCATTCGACGTTTAGTAACACAACCAGACGCCAGACGCCAATCGTTTGTGTGTGACGCGCCCCACCCGCGAACCGCCTGATGATCCAGTCCTCAATAACTTTGCCATTGCTCGCCACGCGTGATTTCATTCCCGCCATGAATCGAACTGCCAGGCGTTTCGAGGGCCTCCTCGACCGATATTTCGAAACCCTGCTAAAGGACGCACCGACTTTCGCCACGGTGATGGGCGTGCGTTCAGCCGAAGGAAAACTTGGCCGACTCACCGCCCGCTTTCAGGTCAAGCGCGAGCGCGAACGGCAGGCCGCTTTGCGCGCCTTGGAGACATTTCGCCGCGCGAGTTGTCGAACGACCAGCACCTCGACCGCCTCGCGCTCCGCTCCATGTTGCTCAAGGAGTGTGAGGACTTCGCCCGAGGCCGGCACACGCTCGAACCCGACGCTCCGCAACAACTGCTCAACATCCTGTTTCACGAATTGATGCGCGGCGATGACAAGCCAACCCGCGCCGCACGCAACCTGCGTTCGCTGCTGAAACAAGCGCCCGATTTTCTCGAAGAAGCCGCGACCCTGATTGACAAACCCGAACGAGTCTGGCTGCGCGTGATGGAACAAACCGTGGCCGGTGGCGCCGCATTGCTGGAAGGCGTTGAAACATTCCTGCAAAGCGTCCAACCGCAACCGGCTGACCGGACTCAAGTTCGCGCCACACTCCGGGCGATGAAAAAATACCGCGACCGGGCAAAACGTCGTCCACTCGCGCCCGCCGGTTCATTTGCGGTAGGCGCGGAAACGCTGCAACGCCGCGTGCGCGACGAACTCGGGTTGGATTACACGCTCGGACAGGTCGAAACTCTCGCCTTGGGCGAAACGGAGCGCGTCAACGCGATGTTAAAAGGCGCCTGCGCGGGATTTGGCCGCCAGCGCAATGCGGACGACATTCTCTCCGGGTTGCGCGCGCAGTGGCGCCCACGCAAACCACTGCTCGAACTGTATGACGAGACAACGCGCAAAATCGCGACGGGTTTCCGTGCCGCGCGTGCGGTCACGTTTCCGAAAGGCGATGAACTGGTCGTGAAGCCCGTGCCCGCCTTTTTGCGAACGCTGATCCCCACGGCAGCTTACACGCAACCCGGTGCGTTCGAGAAGCGGCAGCGCGGGATCTTCTGGGTCAACGACTTGAGCATTCTGAAGAAGACCGAAGCCGAAAAACTCGCCGAGCGGCAACAGCATTTTGGCTTGTCGCTTACCTGTGCGCACGAGGCGTATCCCGGACACCATTTGCAATTCGTCACCGCCAACCGCCATCCGCGCAAGTGGCGACGGCTGTTTGCCCACGCCGTTTTTTACGAGGGCTGGACGCTGTGGTGCGAGCAAATGATGGTGGATTTGCGCATTGACCGCTCGCCGTGGCTGCACGTGCAGCAACTCCACGACGCGCTCTGGCGCTGCCATCGCATCCTCGTGGACCTGAGGCTGCAAACGAAGCGTTACAGTTATGAACAAGCCGTCCGTCACATGCAGAAGCATCTCGGCTTCACCCGCGCGCGCGCCGAGGCCGACGTGAACTGGTACACCGCCTCGCCCGCGGTGCCGATGAGTTACTGGCTCGGTCGGTTGGAAAACGCGCGTCTCCACCAGCGACTCGTCGTCGGTCGGGGTTGGAGTTTGCAGAAATTCAACGACTGGTTGTTGAGCTTCGGCACGATTCCGCAGTCGTGGATTGAGAAATACGGGCTGGACTAAAATCAAACTCGCCACCCGGATGAACGCATTCGCCACCGCCGTCAGCGCGGTGCGTGCCGGCGGTAGTCAGCGCATTGTCAACTCGTGCCAGAGCGATTGCATCGCTGCGCAGTCCTGGCGGCTTTCAGGGAAGGCCAGCGGGCGCAAGATCACCCGGGCGCCGGTCTCGCGGACCAGGCCAGCCAACCTCCTGACGTAAGCCTCCCAGGTTTCGTCCGGTGCCGCCGGCAGCCGGCTGTAGAGCACCGTCTCCGTTTCGGCGCAGCGTTCCAGCAGCCAGCGCGGTTCGTAGAACTCCGGGTTGCCTAGGTCGAGCGCTTTGACCTCGTCCAAGCGGCAGAGTCGTTCAAGCATGGCCGGGTGCTTGCCGCAGAAATGGACGAACGCGCCGCCAAACGGCGCCGCCGCGCGCCGGATCGTTGGCAGAATGAAGCGATCAATCATGCGGGGCGACAGGAGGATGGCGGTGTCTTCCGCCATGCGCGCCCCCGCCGCCGGAAAGTAAACGCCCTGGCTCGTGCCATGCCCGTGAATCATCCTTCCCGCCGGTTCGTCCAGCAGTGACTTCAGGTGGGTCGTGGCCCGGACATACAGCCCCAGACAAATCTCCAGCAACTCCTCGATCCAACCGCCTTGCTCCGGCTCGCCCAGTTCATAAAAGGTCCGGTCGCCGTTCAGGAGATGGGCAATGTCAAAAACACCCTGCGTGTCGGAGTGGTAGGCGACGACGTCGCGGCGGCCCGAGGCCCGATGGATGGCGTAGAACTTTTCCGCCAGCCGCATCGTGGCGCTCTCAGCCACGTTTACATCTCTCGCCGCACGGATTGTTTCGCGCTCCAGCGGTTCGCCGGGCCAGGGCATGGTATCGTTCGGCAGGTGATACTCCAAGCCGGCCATGGCCGGAATGAAAACCACACCCAAGTTGGGACGCACCGTTGGGATGCCGTCGGTGGGCCAGTCCACCACCGGCTCCGCCCGATGGATTTCCGATTTCCACATCGCCTGCGGATCATGGAATCTCGCCGGGTAATTCGCCAGATCGTATAGCTCCTGCCGCGCTGGCGGGATCAAGATCAGGCACGGTCCTTCGCCGCGCCAGAAGGCTTCATGCGCGGCGCGTTTGGTTTCAAGCGTCATGTTCAAATCAAGTGTGAGGCCTGCCATCGCAGCGCAATGCGCTTCAAGGCGCAAACTTCGCCAGCCGCACCTCGTCGAACCAGGCTACATCAGACTCTTCGATCTGCCCGCTGGCGTAGAGTTGCAGCGCCAATTCGCTGACGCCGTCGGGAACACGCACGGAGCCGACCAACTCGCGCCATTCGGCCGGTCTGGCGTCCGCCAAGGTCGGGATCAAACAAGCGCCACCAGTTTGCATGTAGGCGAGTGTGCAGCGGACGAGTGAAAGCAGTCAAGCAGTCGAGCCGGGCATGAAGTGGTTGGTCCGCAGTATTGACAGAACCTCGGCGCCTGCGTAGAACCCGGTCATGCCTCGCGCGTTGCGCAGAGCAAGATGAATTCAAACTGGTGTAAACACTCCGAACTGACGCCTTTTCGATGATGATGAACACGATGAACGATTCTCACAGTCTTTTGTCTTTTGGCCATTTCGCGGTCGGGAGCACACAATTCACGCGGGCATTTTCTTATCTGGCGTTGACGCTGAGTCTGGCTGCGTGTTGTTCGGCATCGGCGCAGAAAGTCGGAGACGGTTTCCTGACCAGCCAAGGGCGCAAGTTTTTCCCCATCGGCTCTTATGAGTTGCCCAAAGAGGCCGCGGAATTGCGCGCGCTGGCGGACGCCGGTTTCAATCTGGTGCATTGCCGCAACGTTGCCGACCTTGACCGCGCCCAGGCGGTGGGCATGTCGGGTTGGGTCAGCGTGCCGCTGCAATTGGGCGCGGACAGCGACGCGCTGCGCAAAGCCGTGGAGGCCGTCCGGGATCATCCCGCCCTCGCCGTATGGGAAGGCCCGGACGAAGTGGTTTGGAACTTCACGGCTTACAGCGGCTTGTTTCGCAGCGGCGTTTACAAGCAAGCCGACGAATGGTGGCAACAAACCCCGTTCGCGGTGGAACGATCCGAGGCCGAAGCGAAAAAAATCCTGCCCCGGCTCCGTGAAGGCTGCCAGTGGGTGCGGCGGGTGGACCGGAGAAAACGCCCCATCTGGATCAATGAAGCGGCGCAAAGCGACCTGAAGTTCATCCGCGAATATCTCGATGACATTGACATCACCGGCTGTGACAACTATCCGATTCATGAAAACAAGCGTGAGCCCGCCGCCGTCGGAGACTACACCGAGCGCTACCAACGCGTCGGTAGGGGCAAGCCCGTGTGGATGGTGCTGCAAGGCTTCTCGTGGCACGAATTGACGCCGCCGAAAGATGAGCGCCTGGTCTATCCGTCTTTTGCTGAAACCCGACTGATGGCCTACGGCGCCATCGCGCATGGCGCGAAGGGAATTCTCTATTGGGGCACGGAAGTGGTGCCGAAGAAATCGCCGTTCCGCCAATCGCTGCTCGCCCTGGTCAGTGAACTGAATGCACTGCAACCATTCCTGACGGCTAAGGAGGAGTGCGGTGTGCGCGTTTTACTGACGGAATCCAAAGGTCGGCCAGTGGAAGGCAGTCGCGGTGTGCGGCTGTTGGCGCGTCGGGCCGGGCGCGAGTGGCTCATCGCCCTGGTGAACGAGGACAACCACGCGCACATGGGCGTGGAATTGACCGGCCTCAGAAAACTCAACGGCCAAACCCTTGAACTGCTTTACGGATCGGAAACCGCCAGCGTCAATCGGGGCGGTTTTGTCACCCGCCTGAAGCCTTACGAAGTCAAGGTGTTTGCCTCCAGCCGGAAATGGGAAAGCGCCCGTCGGAACGGTCGAGACTTTGAGTAATCGAACCCCAGCACTCCAAGGCCGCTGCACCTCTGCTGCCCGGCAGTCTTGATCGAACCCGGTTGACGGCCCGCCGGCCTGCAATACCTTCGCCCGCGTGAACACCGACGAAAAGCAATCCGCGCAATTCTCCCTGAGACGGGTCAATCCTGACCCCTTCAAGAGCAGACGAAAGACCCCGGCTAAACATCCGCAAACTTCATCTGCAG
Source organism: uncultured Bifidobacteriaceae bacterium (assembly GCA_964364975.1). Lineage (GTDB taxonomy): Bacteria > Verrucomicrobiota > Verrucomicrobiia > Limisphaerales > JADLHS01 > JALOTT01. The sequence goes on along the minus strand of CAYIOH010000069.1, from coordinate 5,270 downwards.
GCTTTACAAACTTCTGTCGCGGGGCAATTAGTGGAGAACTTATGCGCTCATTCCTCCTCGTCATCTGTGGGCTGATCGGAACATCGCTCTGGGCCGCCAGCGATAACCGCATCGTTCCCGCCCAACCTGTCTTCATCGCATCCGCGCCCCATGGCCGGCTGGAACGCATCGGCGCGGGTGACGACAGTATCGCCCTGCTGTACGTCTGGGGTTCCGCCGAGGAGATGGGCCAGGCCCACGGCCAGCTCTTGAAAGGCGCCATCGAGAAGCACTGCGATCGTTTGATTTCTTTGATGACCCAGACCATGCAGGCCAAACCGGAGAAACTGGATCAGGTTTACGAAGCCACGCGGCGGCACATCCCCGCTCATTTCACCGAGGAGATGAAGGGCCTGGCTGCCGGCGCGGGGCTGCCTCTGCAAACGGTCATTCGCTGCCAGATGATTGGCGAGGCGGGCGAATGGCACTGCAGCCTGTTCGGCGCCTGGGGCAAGGCCACCGCGCAGGACGGTCACACCTACCAACTGCGCGCCTTGGATTACGAGATCGGAGCCGACATCCAGAAGTATCCCACGATCGTGGTTTACGTCCCGAAAGAAGGTCATCCCTTCGCCAACTTCAGCTGGGCCGGTGTCATCGGGTCCATCACCGGCATCAGTTCCGTTCCGTTGGCGATTTCAGAAATCGGGGACGACTACAACCAGGAGGCCGATAGTCTCGACGGAATTCCGTTTGTCTTCCTACTGCGCGACATCCTCCAATTTGACAAGGACCTCGACTCCGCCATCGCCCGCGTGCGCAAAGCCCCGCGGACGACCAGCCTGTTGTATGCGATTGGGGATGGCCGGACGGGCCGGGTCCGCGGGCTGCAAACTTCGCGCACCCTTTGCAACGTGTTCGACTGGCATAACCTCGAGCCAAACGTGCCGACTCATCCCCGGCTTGAAGACGTGGTCTATTGGGGCATGTCGTGGAACAAGCCCCGCTACGACCAGCCGCTTCACGCGCGGTTGAAAGCCAACTACGGCAAGATCAACGCGGAGGTGGTCATCAAGGACATCCTCCCGCGCGTGCGCACGGGCAATTTGCAGGTTGCGGTTTACGATCTGACCGCTCAGAAGGTTTGGACGGCCAACGCCCGGGCCGACGGTGAAGCCGGTCCTTTGAACGCTTACGAGCGCACGTTTGTGGAACTGGACATGCAGGCCGTGTTCAAGCGGGCGGGGGAATTGGCAAAGCAGTAGCAACTGCCCGGTTGTAACCCTGGCCCGTCGGGTCACTGCCCGGGCGGCGCGGGCGTAGAACCGGGTCATGCCCCGTGCGTTGCGCAGAGCCAGATGAATTCAAACTGGTGTAATAACTCAGAATGGACGCCTTTTTGCGTCCGAAGACTACTCTTCTCTGACACAAAAACAGCTTGGATCAAACGGTGGGAAAAGTAATCTGCTCGCATGAATCCACAATTCTTTGGCGACTCCTACGATCTTGTAAAGAAAGCGCTCATCTCATGGCTCATGCCATTCGGCGGTTGGGCAGTTCACCCAATGTTCACGGAAGATGTGCCGCCCGCAGATGCACGGGAGTTCGCCCGCTTTCTCAACGCTGATCTACTGTCGCCGAAGGTGCTGACGGCGCAAACAGACCGTGAAGAATACTTTAAGCGGTGCCGGGACGTTGGTAATCTGTTTCTGGATCCGGATACGGGCGTGCGCCTCGAGGGAAAGCCGTCGCCGAGACATATCCTCGCGGAAAATCTTGTCGAGATCGTGCGTGTTCGTCCAAAAGCACTAACCCTCGTTTTTGACCAGAGTTACACTAGGGCCGCCGAATCAGCGCGCTCCAATGAAATTAAGCGAAAGCTTACATTTTTTGCGAAGTATAAAGTGCATGGATTCGCTTACAATTCGCACGCGACATTTCTCCTCCTTTGCCACGATTCGGAGTTGTTGGAACGTGCATACAGTGTTTTGCTTGAGGCTTCTGGCCTCCTACGGAAGCGAATTATACGCAAGTAATACTGAGCGAAACCAGCACACCGAACACAGAACTATTACCATCAACCCAGCAAAGACACACAAAAATCCCCGTGAAGGATTTTACATTCAGAGGAACAACCATGAACGCTAACGATACGACCAAATACATCAAAACAGTCTCGTGCATTGCGGGCTTGCTGTTCGTGGCGGCAAGTACATTTGCAACAGTTTTCACGCTGCCAGCCACCACGTCCGGGTCCGGAAAACTTGATCTAGGGTTTTATAGCGGTGGATCGGTTCTGACCGTCACCATGTCAGGAGAAACAAGTGTGGTTAGTGGATCGGACAACAGCAGTATAGACACGTTCGCGGACGGGTCTTTGGTCCATCCGATCGAGGGTGAGGTTGCCTACTGGTGGGGCTATGCCAACGCAGGCGCGTTGGATTATCCAACTACTTTCGGAGGCGATGGCATCAATCATTACCCAGGCGGCGGAGCGAATTACGATACTGGGGGATACGGCTTCGCATTGGCCGGAGCGTGGTCAACCGACACCACCAATCCCAACACCATCCGCTATGGTGCTGTCGTCGGAACTTTCAGCGCCAGCCCCGCGTCAACCGATTGGTTCTACATCGGAACGGAAGCAACTGTCGTCGTGCCGGACGGCGGCGCGAATCTTTACGTCGCAGTTAACGACGCGGTCTGGGAAAACAGCTCCGGCCAATACCTTGGCGACGTGAATGTCGTACCGGAGCCAACAACCATCGCTCTTGGCGGCATGGCGTTTCTCATATTTCTGGTTCACAGGAATTCGCCTCGGCGTTCATAGGTCCGTTGATGCCGTCATACCCCGGCTTGCCAGTCCGAGAAAGAACTGTGAACGGGTCAGTCCGGAGTATTTACACTAAATCGCCGGGCGGGTAATTGATGGTCATGTCCCTTGGGGAGTGCTATCGCTGCGGATTTCGCACACTTTCAAACTGGACCACTAACGGGCGGTCGGGCAGGGCAGCTAAAGGCCCAAACGCTCAGCGAGAATCTCCGCCACGTCTAGGACGCGCGCGGAGTCGGTTTGCGCGGCCACGCCATCCGTCATCATGGTGAGGCAGAACGGACAGCCGACGGCCACGGTCTGGGCGCCTGTGGCCAGAGCTTCCCTGGCGCGAACAGTGGAAACGCGCTGCTTCGGGTCCTCCTCCATCCACATGCGACCGCCGCCGGCACCGCAACAGAAGGTCTTCTCCCGATTGCGAGGCATCTCGTGAAGGTCACTGGCGGTTGCATTTGAATTCGCGGAAGCGGCTTGCAACAAAGCGCGCGGCGATTGGTGGATGCCATGCACGCGCGCCAGATAGCACGGGTCGTGATAAGTCATCGCACCGCCCGCAGTCGCCGCGCCTTCCACCTTGAGCCGTCCCTCCGCCAGCAACCGCTCCAGGAATTGCGTGTGGTGGATCACTTCGTAGTTGCCGCCGAACTGCGCGTAATCCTTGACCAGCGAATTCAGGCAATGCGGGCAGGGCGTAACAATCTGGCGGACGTGGTAGCGGGCCAGCGTGGCAATATTCTCCTGCGCCAGTTCCTGAAACAGGAATTCGTCACCCAGCCGCCGCGCGGAGTCGCCGGTGCATTTTTCCTCGCGCCCCAGGATGGCGAAGTTTACGTTCGCCTGCTTGAGCAACTTCACGAAGGCCCGCGCCACCCGCTGCGCGCGGCGGTCGTATGATCCGGCGCAGCCAACCCAGTAAAGCACCTCGAAGCCCGGGTTCTCCTTCGCCGTCGGCACGCCCAGGCCGTCGGCCCAATTCGCGCGTTCGGCGGCGGGCAAGCCCCACGGGTTGCCGCTCGATTGCATCCGGCGCAGGGTGGTGGCCGCCGTGCCGCTCAGCGCGCCTTCGCCCACGCGATTGCGCCGCAGATCGGTGAGCAGCGTGACGGGATCAATCCGCACCGGGCAGACTTGCGCGCAGGCGTTGCACGTGGTGCAGGCCCAGAGCGTCTCGATTTGAATCGTCTCGTCGTGCAGAGCGCGAGCCGACGAAGGAGAACCAACTTTCTCTTCTGTATTGCGTGTTGCGTGTTGCGTGAGGTTCAGCGTCATCAGCCTCTTCAGGTCTTGAACGACCTTCTTCGGCGAGAGCGGCTTTTCCGTGGCAAACGCCGGGCACGCTTCTTCGCAACGGCCACATTCCATGCAGGCGTCGAGGCTGAGGAGTTGTTGCTGGTTGAAATGCTCGATGGCGCTGACGCCGATGCGCTCGGTCTTCTCCACTTCCTCCATCGTCACCGGCAGCATCTTTCCCAATTCACCGCGGGCGAAGAAAAGGTTGAGCGGGCCGGCGATGATGTGCAGCAGGCGCGTGAAAGGAATCGAAGTGATGAAGCCAAACACCAACAGGCTGTGAAGCCACCAGACGACTTGGTGCGCGAAACGCGCGTTGGCTTCCGTCATGTCGGCGAACCCGTGCGAAATCCACAGCCCGACCGGCGAGCAATGCGCCGCAATGCCGGTGGGCTGTTGCCACACCATGCGCAGTCCTTCGACGAGGTAGCCCGTGATGCCAATCGCCAGAAAGGAAACGATCACGTACCAGTCCGTCGCCCGATGGCCAACGCTCGCGGGTCGGCGCGTGCGGCGCCAGAAAAACAAAACGCAACCCGCCAGGAAGAGCAGCCCAAACACGTCCAACGTGAACTCGTAGATGACGTAGTAAGTCCCGTGGTGAAACTGGAGCGCCTTGGAAATCCAGCCCGCGATGTGGTCAATCTCCAGCAGCGTGGTGCCTAGCAGCAGCATCATGAACCCGGCGAACAACGCGAGGTGCGCCGTGGTCGGCAGTCCGCGACCACGGACGCGCTTTTGGCCGAGTCCATCCGTGAGCAAGCGCCGGAGGCCGGGTTTGAGTTTGGCGCAAATCTGCCTGGAGCTTCCCGCGATGAGTTCGCGCACGCCGATGGGTACGCCCTGCCGCCACAACTTGAATCGCCGCCACACGCCGTAGGCGAACACGGCCATCGTCAGCACCGTCAAGCAGTAGAAGAGAACAACCGACCCATTGGGAATGTTGCCAAATGTTTCGCGGGTGGGCGTCATTCGCGGCGAGTTACTTCTTCAGTTTCCCGATTAACTCCGGCACGACCTGGTAGGCGTCTCCGACCAGACCGAAGTCGGCCACTTCAAAAATCGGCGCGTCAGCGTCCTTGTTGATGGCGACGATGACTTTTGTGTCCTTCATCCCGGCCAGGTGCTGGATCGCGCCGGAGATGCCGACGGCGATGTAGAGGTCCGG
>CAYIOH010000068.1:0-11966 GCA_964364975.1 uncultured Bifidobacteriaceae bacterium | reverse complement strand
AATGCTCGGCTCAAAGCTGGCGGGGGTTTCGCGCGTGATGTCGTTGTTGAGTTCGTCGAGCAGGTAGCCGACGGCGAGGCCGGTAAAATCTGGAGATTGAATGGATGCCATTGAAACAGCCCTTAAATCTTCCATGGCGCGCGTTTGGGACGATCCAGCCAGGTGTTCGCCTCCTTGTCCCCGATGAACTGTTCCTTCTTCGGGTCCCACTTGAGGCGGCGGCGATTCCAGTAAGCCAGGTTGCCCAGGTGGCAGACGGTCACCGAGCGGCAGCCGATCTCCACGTCGCAAATCGGCCGCTTCCGGCTGCGGACGCAATCGAGCCAGTCCCGCAAATGATTGCTGCTTGCGTAAAGCCGGATGGCCTGATCGCCGAGCGGCTCCTGGCCGATGGATTCCGGCTGCGCCTCAAACTTGCCGCGGTCCACGAAGATTTTCCCATCCGTGCCGATGAAGGTGACGCCGCCTTTGCTGCTGTCGTGAATCATCTCGACGCCGTTGGCGTAAATGTAGCGGACGCCGGTTTCGGCCTTCGGGTCCTCGGGGGGGATGATTTCCACCGGCCCGCTCTCGTCCATGCCCAAGCCCCATTGGGCGATGTCGAAATGATGCGCGCCCCAGTCGGTCATGCCGCCGCCGGAGTATTCGCGGTAGCCGCGCCAGTTTGGAAAGTGATCATGGACGCCGCGCGGACTGAGAACGGAGTTGTACGGCCGCTTGGGCGCCGGGCCAAGCCAGAAATCCCAATCCAGTCCCGGCTCCATCGTCTCCTCCGGCAGGTCGCACCATTTGCTGGGACCGCCAACGCCGACGATCACCGTTTTCACCTTGCCAATGCGCCCGTTGCGGACCAGTTCACATGCCTTGAGAAATTCCCGGGATGACCGCTGCATGCTCCCGGTCTGAAAAACGCGCTGGTTACGGCGCACCGCCTTGACCATTTCCCGTGCTTCGCGAATGGTCAGCGAGAGCGGCTTCTCGCAATAGATGTCCTTACCTGCGTTCGCCGCGGCGATCACGATGAGAGCGTGCCAATGGTCCGGCGTGGCGATCACCACGCCGTCAATGTCCTTGCGCGCGACCAGTTCGCGGAAATCATGGTAGGCTTCGCATCCCTTGAACGAATCCCGGCCGGTCTGCTTGGCGTAGTGGTCCTCGACGGTCTTCTTCGCGTGCTCGCGCCGGGTGGTATCCACTTCGCACACCGCCACGACTTGGGTTTCCTGGTTGCGAATGAAACCGTTGAGCAGACCGCTGTTTTGTTTGCCCATGCCGATAAAGCCGAGCGTGATCCGGTCGTTCGGACTTTTTGGCGCGGCCCGCACGGACGAAGTCAGAATGGTTGGCGCGGCGACCGCTGCGACGGCGGTCGTTGTTAGAAACTGGCGGCGGGTGAAGTGTTTTGGAGTAGTCATGGTTTTCGTGTCCGGCTTATCCGGTGACAGGTTTCTAAGCCAGCGCGTGGCGGCTGGCAAGCAAAGTTATCCTGTGGCTGGCTGGCGCGGGTTCGGGATCAATCTGGACGGCGACGCCCTCAACGAAAAAATGAATTCCCTACCACCGTGAAAAGTCCTATTTTCCAAGCCATGCTGATTTGGCAAACAAGCCTATGAAAGACAACACGTTGAAATCGTCCGCGAAATTATTCCGAAAACTGTGTTTCCTGTGCGCCGCGTTTGCGCTGGGCGGCGCGTTGATCGCTCAAGCTGCGCCCAAACGCGTGCTGGTGGTGACGACCACGTTGGGCTTCCGCCACAGTTCGATTCCCACCGCGGAAGATGTGTTGGGCGGACTCGCGGGGAAGAGCAGCGCGTTCACCGTGGACTACGCGCGCGTCGAGCCGAAAGACGAAAAATTCCGCGGTCCGGACGGCAAACCCGACAAGGAGAAAGCAGAAGCGGCGATCAAAGAGATCCTCGCCGAGAAAATGAGCCCCGCCGCACTGAAGAAACTCGACGTCGTCGTCTTCGCCAACACCACGGGCGACCTGCCAATTCCCGACAAGGAGGCGTTCCTCGCCTGGATCAAATCCGGCAAGGGTTTTGTGGGCATGCACTCAGCCTCGGACACGTTTCACGGTTACCCGCCGTTCATCGAAATGTTGGGCGGCGAATTCAAAGGCCACGGCGCGCAAGTCGAGGTGGACGCCCTCAACCAGGACCAGGAATGTCCGGCGTGCCGCCACCTGCCCGCGAGTTGGAAGGTCTTCGACGAAATCTATCTGTTCAAAAACTTCGATCGCGCAAAAGTCCACGGCCTGCTGACGCTGGACAAACATCCCAACGACAAGACGCCCGGCGACTATCCCATCTCATGGTGCAAGAAGTATGGCAAAGGCCGCGTGTTTTACACGTCGCTCGGCCATCGCGAGGACGTTTGGTGCCCGAACTGGAAGGACGGAAAGGGCGAACGGAAGAATTCGGCGCAAGTTGCCGAAGCCTATCAGCAACACATCCTCGGCGGCATTAAATGGGCGCTTGGCTTGGAAAAGGGCAGCGCGAAGCCGCAGGCCGCGGCGAAATAGTGAAGTTGGAAACCTCCATGTGTTGCCGGTCAACAAATAGCAAGCATCGGCCTAAAAAAGTTTAGCCGTTGCCATGAATCTCATACAAGAATGACGAAAATGAACAAACCGGAAGCTGACATCACCGAATTCAATCGGCGCGATTTTCTGCGGGGCGGTTCCGTCGCCACGCTCATGGCGATGATGGGTGGCGTCCCGTTGATCGCACAAGTGGCACCGGAAAAAGCCGAAGAAGCCAAAGTGCCCGTGACCAAGATTAAAGTCGCCGTCATTGGCCTCGGCTTGTGGGGACGCGAAATTCTTGACCAGCTTGGCCGATTGCCACAGGTGGAGATCGCCGCGATTTGCGACAACTATCCCGCGATGGTGCGGCGCAGCGCCGGCAAAGCGCCCGGTGCGGCACAGGTTGAAGACTACAAGGCGGTCCTCGACAACAAAGACATTCAGGCCGTCATCATCGCCACGCCAACGCACCTGCACAAAGACGTCGCCATCGCCGCGTTGCAGGCTGGCAAGCATGTTTATTGCGAAGCGCCGCTGGCCCACACGATTGAGGATGCCAAAGCCATCGCGCAGGCCGCGAAGAATGCGGTCGGCCAGGTTTTCCAAGCGGGCCTGCAAATGCGCTCCGATCCGCAGCGGCACTTCCTGTTGCCGTTCATCCGTTCAGGCGCGCTCGGCAAATTCGTCATGGCCCGCGCCCAGTGGCACAAGAAACAAAGCTGGCGTTCCGCCTCGCCCAATCCTGAACGCGAAAAAGCGGTGAACTGGCGGTTAAGCCAGAAAACCTCGTCCGGTCTCATCGGCGAAATCGGCATTCATCAGCTTGACCAGGCAGCATGGTTTTTGAACGCGCTGCCGGTGTCGGTCGGCGGCTACAGCGCCATTTTACGCGGAGACAACGATGGCCGCGACGTGCCAGACACGGTCCAGCTCATCGTGGAGCATGCCAGCGGCGTGCGGCTCATTTATGATGCCACGTTGGCGAACTCGTTCGATTCGGACTACGAAATTTATTACGGCACGGACGCGGCGGTGATGTTGCGCGATAGCAAGGCGTGGATGTTCAAGGAAGTGGATTCCCCGCTCCTGGGTTGGGAGGTTTACGCGCGCAAAGACGCGTTCTACAAGGAGACTGGCATCGCCCTGGTCGCGGGCGGTTCGAAGCAAACCGCGCTGGAGGACAAGGCGGTGCAGGATGCCGCTCCGTTTCCGCCGCTCTACTACGCGCTCCAGTCCTTCGTCGGCAATTGTCCCGAAACCGCCGCCGCCGTTGAAGACTTCAGCGCCACGTACGACCCGAAAGACAAGGCGGGGTTGGCACAACATCTCGCCACCATCAAGTTCCGGCCAGCGGCCAGTTACCAGGACGGCTATGCGGCCACCATGCTCGCCATTAAAGCCAATGAAGCCGTCGTCAAAGGCGAAAGCATCGCCATCAAGCCGGAATGGTATGAATTGGCCTGATCGGGGGGCCGTCGAATGACCGCATATAACGCAACAAACCTGGCGCCAAAGAATGGTATTTGCCCTGACGAACCGACGTCCAAAGCTCCTTCAAGTTTAACAAACGCAAACATGAAAATGAAAAACTTAAAATCGAAAAATCACAACGTGTGCTTCACCAGAAACCTGCCCGCCGCTTTTTTGCTGTCCTTGGTGCTGGGATGCAGTCCCAGCAAGGATGCTTCCGCTCAACCGGAGAAAGCCTCGCCCGCACCGGCCACGCCGCAGGGGAGCATCGTGCGCTATGACGCGCAGCCCGGCGGCGGCAAGGTGAAGATCGAAGGCACTTCGAGCATTCATGATTGGAACATGGAAAGCCCGGTCATCGGTGGCTTTCTGGAAGCCGATGCCGGCTTCCCCGAATCCGCGCTGAAGGGCGGTGCGGCAAAGCCCAAGGTGGAAATCAAGATTCCCGTCCGCACCCTCAAGAGCTACAACAAAAAGATGGATGAGGTCTATCAGGAGCACATGGAAGAACCGAAGTTCAAGTTTATGGAATACAAGCTTACTGAGCTGAAACCCAAGGGTGACGCTCCGAAAGGCGGCAAGTGCGAATTTGACGCCGTCGGCACCATGACTATCCACGGCGTATCCAAGCCACTCACCATACCGGTGACCATCGAGAAGGCCGAGGTCGAGAAGGACGGAAAGAAGTCGCCGCAGCTCAAGATTACGGGCGCCACGCCACTGAAGATGAGCGATTACAGTGTCAAACCGCCGTGCCCGAACATCCCCGGCGTGGGGCAGATCACCACCGGCGACGATATCAAAGTGACGTTCGAGTGGTCTCCGAGACAGAAGTAGGCAACCGGGCGGATGGCTTTTGCGTGCCCAAATCGGGTCGCAGTTCCGAGGCGGTTCGCAAGAGCCGCCTCGAATCTTTTTAGACCAAATAAACCTCGTACCTCAGAACCCAGACTATGAGCGACCAAAACTCGACTTCTCAAACACAACTTCCGTCCTACATCTCGGGCGCCGCCCCCAACCCCAAGGACAAACGCGCACCGTGGTTCAAGAACACCGCCCCGACCTACGCCGGCATTTTCCTCTGGTTTGTGTTCTGGTCCGGCGCCGTCAACTCGGCCACCACCGGCGGCGGCTTGGCGCAAGGCCTCGGCGTGGCACTGCTGGGCTTGATTGTCGCCGCGCTGATCTGCCACTTCCTGTTCTACTTGGTGCCCGGTTTGTTGGGCATGAAAACCGGCCTGCCGCTGTACATCGTGGGTACATCTACATTCGGCGCGAAGGGCGGCTTCCTGATGCCGGGCTTTTTGATGGGCGTGCTGCAGTTCGGCTGGCTGGGCGTCAACGCCTTCTTTTCCGCTCAACTCCTGGCACCGGTCATTCACGTTCCCGCCAACATCCTGATGGTCGTCTGGGCTATCCTCGCGGCGTTCGTTGGGTTGAAGGGCATCCAATACGTCGCCCGCGTGGCCACCTATCTGCCGCTGATTCCTTTGGCGACGCTGCTCATCTTGTTCTTCAAGACGGCAGGCGGACTCGGCAGCTTCGACCCGAAGGCGATGGCGGACATTCATACCGAGGTCGCCCAGACGGGCATCATGACCGCCGCCCCGTCCCCGGCAATGAGCGTGATTGCCGTGCTGGCGTTCGTCATCACCTATGTCGTCGGCTTTTTCGCGACGGCGGGCGCGGCGGGGGTGGACTTCGGTTTGAACAGCCGGGACGCCAAGGATGTGAGCAAGGGCGGCCTGTTCGGCATTGCGCTGGCCATCATCCTCACCGCCGGGCTCTCGACGTGCATCGTCGCGGGCGTTTATGGCTCGAAAGACCTGAGCGCCAAAGCCAAGGCGAATGCCACAGCGATCGTGGAAAAAAGCGTGGCCGACGCCGACGCGACCGCAGCGAAAGCGGGCAAACCGCTGACCGACGAACAAAAGGAAAGCATCGCCGTCAACACAACCCACGGAGCCCTTTACGATGCCACCGGGTTGATGAAAGTCATCCTGGGCGACAAGCTGGCGGGCATCCTCATGTTCCTGCTGGCGCTGGCGGCGTTCCCGCCGGCTTGCTTCTCCTCGTTCATCGCCGCGAACAGCTTCAAGACCACGCTCCCGCAGGTGAACCCATTCATCTCGGTCGGCATCGGCACAGCCGTCAGCATCGTTCTGGCGGTAACCGGACTGGCGGGTGATGCGATCGGCGTGTTTAAGATTATCGGCGCTTCGTTTGGCCCGATCTGCGGTGCGATGTTCGTGGACTACCTGCTCAACGGAAAGAAGTGGAGTGGCCCACGGGCGGGCTTCAATCCGGCGGGCTGGATCGCTTGGGCGGTCGGCTTCGTCGTCGGCATTTCCACCCATCCCAAGATCGGTGCGCCCGACGAGATCACAGCTCCCGTGGCCGCATTCGTCGTGGGCGCGGTGGTCTATGCTATCTGCTTCAAGATTGGGCTGAAATCCGCCATCGTCCCGGTTCCCGGAGCGCTGGCCGAGGCCACCAAGTAATCCCTCCCACCGCTCGCGCTTAAGTCGCCGCGAGTTGAAATCGGTTCTGATGTTTCGTCGAGCCGGCTGTCACACGGCAGCCGGCTCAAACTTTATCTCCCCAAAGCAGCGCGGCAGATGGAAATTAAGTTCATCCACCGGCGACCACGATGCCCAGTGCGGATGCGAAGTCTCGTCACCGCACTTGAAGAAATTCCCGCGCCAGGTCTGCCCGGCCATCCCGCCCAGTGGCCCGATGAAGTTCTCGAACAGCGCGAACGGGATGAAAAACTGCAACGTCCACGTCACGGGTCCGGTGATTTCCGGCTCGACGGTGCGCGGCAGCGAAGTGCGAACCTGGATTTGCCGCGCCACGTCCCACGGCACACGCGTGAATTGTTTGAACCCATCCGGCGTTCGGGTCGGATCAACGATGTAGTAACAGAGAAACGCGCCGCCGCAGTTGAGCTCGAAATTGAAATAACCGCGATCCGGTTTGGGCTGCGCGAAAAACTCCACGCAACTGTCCTTCCACACTTCGCTGCCGTATTCCGTCCGCACGCAGCGGACGAAGCTATCGTGAACCTGGAAAAGGCCGTGAATCCCATGCTGATCGTGGAGCACCCGCGCGAAGGTTCGCGGGCGATGGCCGCTGCTTTCCGGCCGGAAATGCCGGATGGCGAGCGGCTCCGCCGAAGCCCAGACCGGATTGAGCCAGTTGTGGTCCGGCGGCGGCGCGACCGCAATTCGTCTGACGGTGCAGGTCATGTTCGATGACTTTTTTCCGAGTATCGTAGCAGCCGACGTGCTTGTCGCGCCGAAACGCGTGAAGGCGGAAGGAGGCTTACTTCAAAATCCACGATGAAGCCCCGCCGGTCGCGCTGCTGATAAAACTCGCGCAACTGCCGGACCATTTTGACCGCTGGTCAAGGGTAGCAAGAATAGTTAGTCTCCAAACATGGCAAACGCAGAAAACAAAACCCCTCTCACCCTTCGCCGCGACGGCAAAGGGAAAATCTGGAGTCACATCCGCCAGTCGTGGTTCGTTGAGTATCCCGAGGAAGTCGTCCGCCAGCAATTTGTCTGCAAGCTCGTGAACGACTACGGCTTTTCTCTGGAACAGATGGCCGAGGAAATCGCCACGGGGCACGGACGCGGCTCGGTTGAAGCCGACATCGTCATTTGGCGCACGTTGCAAGACAAGGCCGACGAGAAACCGCCGCTGATTGTTGCCGAGTGCAAGGCCGACAACGTCACGATTGATCGGAAAGACTACAGCCAGGGCGAGAGCTATGCCCGGAACACGTTTGCTCCGTTCTTCGTCACCCACAACAACCGCGAGACGCGGTTCTGGCGCGTGAAAAGGGATCGGATGCCCGGCTACGCCGAAGAGATCACCGATATTCCCCGCGCCGACGCCACCGACAAGGAAATCGAGGAACTCATCAAGAAACTGAAAGTGTTCAAGGAAGACGAGTTCGCCGACCTCTTGCACCAGTGCCACAATGCGATTCGCAACCGCGAGCATCTCGATCCCGCTGCCGCCTTCGACGAAATCGCCAAGGTGCTTTTCATGAAAGTCTGTTTCGAGCGCCGCCTCCGGCGCGGGCGGGATCGCCGGAATTTGTTCACAGCAGATTTTCTCGATGAGCAAGCGGAGATTCATCGAGACCCGGTCGCCGCCTTGTTTCGGGAAACCAAGGATGAATACGAAGCCGACTATCTCTTTGCGGAGGACGAGGAAATCCGCCTCAAGTTCCCGACCGTCCGCGAAATCGTCCGCCTGCTCGAACGCTACAACCTTTCCGATACGAGCGAAGACGTGAAGGGCATCGCCTTCGAGCGATTTCTTGGACGAACTTTCCGGGGCGAGATCGGCCAGTTCTTCACACCGCGCCAGATCGTCAAATTCATGGTCGAGATGGCCGAGCCAGAATTTGGCGACATCATCTGCGACCCGGCCAGCGGTTCGGGTGGTTTCTTGATTCGATTCTTCGCCAAAGTTCGCGAGCAACTGCTCGCAGAAGCGGACGCCGAATACGCGCGGTTCAAAGCCGGCCTTAAGAAGGGTCTTCGCCCGGCGAAGAAGGCCGGATTGCTCCGCAAGAAATACGAACAACTTCAGCACGACCTCGACCCCAAAATTCCCAACTCGCCGCTCTGGCAGCTTTCCAATCGCCACATCTACGGCACGGACGCCAACGACCGCATGGCCCGCACAAGCAAGATGAACATGATCATGCACGGCGACGGCCACGGCGGCGTGCATCACTGGAATGGTTTCCTCAACGTCAACGGCATCTTCGATGGCCGCTTCAATCTCATCCTCACCAATCCGCCATTCGGCGCGCATGTCGAATCCACCGCGCTGGTCGAAGTGCCGGACGGCAAGGAGTGGGAGGAAAGCAAGCGCCGCTACGCCCGCGAATACGGCGACCTCTACCGCGAGTCCGTCGCCCGCGTCGAAGCCGCCGCGAAGTCCCGCTCTCCCATTGCCAGCCTGTTTGAACTTCCGAAGCGTGGCGACGACGACAAATCGTCGAAGAAACTTGGCAAAATCAAAACCGAACTCCTGTTCATCGAACGCTGCCTTGATTTGCTCCAGCCGGGCGGGCGGCTCGGCATCGTGCTGCCCGAAGGCGTGTTCAACAATCCATCACTCGGTTACGTGCGCGAGTTCGTCGAAGACCGTGCGTTTCTCCGCGCCGTCATCAGCCTGCCGCCGGAAACATTCTTCAGCAGCGGCGCAAGCGTGAAGGCGTCCATCCTGTTTCTGGAAAAGTTCAGCGACAAGGAGCAGGCCAAGTTCGACAAACTCAAAGCCGCCGCCCGCGCCGAAATCGAGGCGAAATACGCCGATGAAATCGCCCGCAAGACAAAGCGGTTGAACGCCGCGATGGAAGCCGCCCAAGCCCCCGTAGCAGCCGACGTGAGGAGGCTCAAATCTCCTCCGGGCGACGGGAAAAGTCAGAGCCTCGTCACCTCGGCTGCTACGAAAGAAAAAGTGAAGGCGCTTCGTAAAGAACTCGCCGACTACGAGCGCGCAATGGCGGAGAAGATCGCCACAGAAAGCCGGGCGTTGCTCAAACAGCGGTTCAACTACCCGGTCTTTCTCTACGAAGCCGAACACGTTGGCATCACCGCCACGGGCGAGCCGGACGTGAACGAGCTTTACCCGAACGAGCGACAGCCCACTGGCGGCGTGAAAACCTGCGTGGAGCTTTACCGCGAGTTCCGAAAGAATCCCGAAAGTTTTTTCGCAGACGGCCCGGCGGAGTAGCGGCGCAGTCGCCGCCTGCTTCTGGCCGGGCCTTCGCAGTCAACTGGACAGACGTTGAGAAGTGGGACTTCCTCTCGGCTTGGTTGAAGACCGCTTTCCACGTTACGCATCCGCTCATTCCACTCGGCGATGTCGTCGGCATTCGCTGGGAGCAGGCGACTGCGGAGCAACTTGCCAGCGGCGAAGTTTCCATGCTCGACCGCGTGAGTTTCGACGGCGAAGTGTTCGCTGGCGGGCGGTTGGAAACCAAGATGAAGCAATTCATTGCTCGTCCCGGTGATTTGGTCGTATCCAAGATTCGTGCCCGCCAAGGCTCAATCGGCGTCGTTCAACCGGCGAGCGGGAAGCTCAGCGTCACGATTCATTACCGCGTGCTTCAGCCCAATGCAGAGCGGGTTGATGTGATCTACGCTTGGCTCGCACTTCGCTCAAGCTACTGCCGCGCGCAGTTCCTTGCGGCGACTGGCGGCGCGATGAAAGGAGAGATTGGCGAAGAATCGTTACTGGCCCTCAAGCTCCCGCTTCCGCCGCTGGCCGAGCAGCGGGCGATTGTGGAGCGGTGGCGTTCGGCGCAGTCGCAACTCGCCGCTGCCAGCGAGCGCGTGGAAAAAGTCAGTGAGCGGATTGACCACGATTGCTACGCCGCAATCGGCTTCAAGATCGCTCAACGCAAGACACCGCCGAAGGTATTCGCCGCGCCGTGGGCCGGATTTGGGCGATGGAGCGTGAGCTTCAATCAGCAAACGCTCACCGGGATGAACCTAGAAGCTGGCAAGTATCCGCTCGCCGCTCTGGATTCGCTTCTCACGCTCGTTCAATACGGCACGAGCGAGAAGGCGAATGAACAAGGGCGCGGTGTTCCGGTTCTTCGCATCGGCAACATCAAGGACCGCGTCGTGGACATGACCAACCTCAAGCACATTGAGTTGCCGCCGAAGACAGTCGAAAACCTCACGCTCAAGGACGGCGACATGCTCATCATCCGCACCAGCGGCAGCCGCGACCTCGTCGGCACTTGCGCGGTGTTTCACGGCAGCGACCAAGCAGTCTTCGCGTCTTACCTCATCCGCTTGCGCTTCGACTCAATGCGCGCAAACCCGGATTACATTTGCTGGTTTCTAAATTCAGCACTGGGCAGGCAGCAGGTGGATTCAATCAGCCGCCAAATCATGCAGAACAATATCAACAGCGAAGAGATTCGCACGCTGCGCGTTCCGCTCCCGCCGCTGGAAGTTCAGCGCAAGCTGGTCGAGCGCGTGACCGCCGCGCGGGCGGAGATCGCCCGCGAACGCGCCGCCGCCGCCGAGTTGCGCCAGACCATCGCCGCCAAAGTGGAATCCCTCATTCTCGGCACAAAGCCGCTAAAACAGGCGTGAGATTTTCTGCCGCCAGTGCTCCCGCTGGTTTCAAAGGCAGAGGTCGGAGGTCGGATGGCAGAAATTGAATTGAGCCTCGTTACCTCGTCTCCTACGGGGTTTCATCGGCGTCCTCGTCCGCAGCCCTGACGCCGGATTGCCGGTTGACACATTTTTGGCGCGAATTATCGTGTGGCCATGAACATCGCCTTGCCGCGAAATCTCGAGGACTACGTTGCCGAGTTGGTTCAAACCGCCAACTACCAGGGGTCGGATGAAGTCGTTTCGGAGGCTTTGCGCGAGCATCAAGCCCGCCGCCAGGGTGTGGAGGTCGTCATGACGCCGGAGCTGGAACGGCTGCTGGATGAAGGGCTGGAAAATCTGGATCAATCCAAGACCACCGACGAATTGCGCCGCCGGTCATGATCCGGGCCAGGTTCAGTCCAAAAGCCGGGCGCGATTTGGACGAGCACTGCGGTCACATCGCCGCCGACAATCCTGAAGCTGCGGAACGTGTTCGGCAGACCCTCCTCAACACCGCCGACTTTCTCGCCCAGCATCGCGAGCTTGGACGGCGCATCCGCAAGGCGGCCCCTCGTCACGCGCAAATCCGCTGGTTCATTGTGCCGAAATTCCGTAACTACCTCATCTTTTACCAGCCATTCCAAGAGACAATCATGGTGGTTCGTGTCCTTCATGCCGCACAGGACTGGACGCGTTTCTTTCCCGCTTGGCAAGATCCCGCCCGCGTAGATTGACCGCCCGCAATCCGCCTTCAAACTGCCGCCGGTGCTCCCGCTGGTTTCAAGGCAGAAGGCATCGGTCAGAGGTCGGAAGGCAGAGCCACTTTCAAA
>CAYIOH010000067.1:0-11970 GCA_964364975.1 uncultured Bifidobacteriaceae bacterium | reverse complement strand
GACGGGATGGTTTAAATTTAACCTAAGACCACCATCCGACGCCAGCGCAATTGACGCCGGAACATTAACACAACCCGGCTCGATTGAATTTATTCTCGCACGTGGGGAGTTTCGAGTTCACCCTGCACGGGCCGAACAGTAAAGATGCGCACTCACAGAGACTCAAACATTTTTGGGAATCGCCTCTCGTTCGAGGAAGAATGAATCTCCTTGCGCTGGCGGCTGCGAAGTTTATGACGCGCTGCGAACGTTCGCTAATCTCTCTCTCCCGCCATACTGCGTAACGCCTTATGAAACTCCTCGATCTCACCTTCCCATCGCCTGCGGAGAATCTCGCGTGCGATGAGGTGTTGCTCGACTGGTGTGAAGCGGGAGGGGGCGGGGAAGTGTTGCGTTTCTGGGAATCGCCGGAATATTTCGTAGTCGTTGGCTACGCGAACAAGGT
This sequence comes from uncultured Bifidobacteriaceae bacterium, assembly GCA_964364975.1. Taxonomy (GTDB): domain Bacteria; phylum Verrucomicrobiota; class Verrucomicrobiia; order Limisphaerales; family JADLHS01; genus JALOTT01. The sequence continues at coordinate 11,525 of CAYIOH010000067.1, read as the reverse complement.
AACGAGCGAGGTGAACGTGGCAGCGTGCGAAGCGCGCGACATTCCAATCCTGCGCCGCTGCTCCGGCGGCGGCACGGTCGTTCAAGGCCCGGGTTGTTTGAACTATGCGCTCGTCCTGCGAATCACTGCGGACGGGCCAACCCGCAGCATCAGCGCCGCAAACCGGTTCATCATGGAACGCAACCGCGCGGCCTTGGAAGCGGTGACCGGCCAGTCCGTGGCAGTCCGCGGGCACACCGATCTTGTGACGGGCGGATTCAAATTCTCCGGCAACTCGCAACGCCGCAGGCGCAAGTATCTGCTCTTTCACGGCACCTTTCTTCTGAACTTCGAGCTTAAGTTGATTGGAGAACTGCTGCGCATGCCGTCGCACCAGCCCGATTACCGGCTGAACCGAAGTCACTCCGAGTTCGTCTCCAATCTGAATGTGCTGGCAGACGACGTGAAGTCGGCGCTGCAAAAGTCTTGGGCAGTTGCAGGCCAATGCCCGTTCGTGTTGCAAAGTGAAATTGCGAAGCTCGTCGCGCAGAAGTATTCCAAGCCGGAGTGGAATCGGAAGTTGTAGCGCAGATTGGTAACCTGCGGTTTCACCGACTGGCAGTCGGCAGATCAAGCGAACGGGTTTTGTGTGGCGGGAAGCCCAGGTTGCCAACCTGCAAAACAGCAGACTGCCAGTCTGCGCTACAATCGCTTCGCCAATTCCGCCTGGCTCTTCGCGAACACGTCCTTGTGCAGCGAATTGCCGTGCGAATCAATCGTCACCACCGCCGGAAAATCCTCCACTTCAAATTCCCAGATGGCTTCGGGTGCGCCAAACTTTTCGTAGAAGTACACGTTGCGCACCTGCTTGATGCACTCGGCCAGTACCTGGGCCGCGCCGCCCACCGCGTGGAGATAAACGCAGCCATGCTCCTTGCACGCCGCCAATGTGCGGTCGCCCATGCCGCCCTTGCCGACGACACCGCGCAGGCCAAAGTCGCGGATGATCTGCGCCTGATACGGCTCTTCGCGGATGGACGTGGTCGGACCGGCGGCGGTGGCCTTCCACGAACCGTCCGGTTGCTTCATCACCACCGGTCCGCAGTGGTAGAGGATGCCGTTACGCAGGCTCACGCCCGGCGGCAATTGTCCTCCCTCGTGCAAATACTTATGAACCGCGTCGCGTCCGGTGAACACCACGCCGGAAATTAAAACCTCATTGCCGACTTTCAGCGCGCGGATTTTTTCTTCGGCGAAGGGGAAAGATAATTTCGTCATAGCTCCTTGAGCATCTGCTCGACTGTGGCAAGCAACCCCGGCACGCGCGTTTCCACCGCCTGCCAGAGAAGGCCATAATCAATCGCATCGTAACCGTGGCTCACCCAATCTCGCATCCCGGCAATGCCACGCCAGTCCACCGCCGGATACTTCGCCGTCAATTCTGGAGGCAGCCGTTTGACCGCCTCGCCCAAGATTTCCATCACTCGTTCGAACGCCGCTCGTTTTTGCCAGTCGGTCAACATTCCCGCCAACGTGTTTTGCGCGCAAAACTCCTGCGCGTGCCGCGCATGTTCGGCTATTTGCCGAAGCGTCACCTTGGGATCACGCCTGCTCATACAGGGCCATGGCTTCCTGCAAAACCTCTTCCCGAAAATATTTGCTCAAGCTGTTGGGCGTGTGCAAATCCACCTTGCGTCCGATGATGGCGGCAAGGTCTTCATGCCATCCGAAGAATTCCCAGCCGGGGCGCGACGTGGGCAGCAATTCCGCCAGCACATCCACGTCACTGCGCGCCGGGTCAAAATCATCCCGCAACACCGAACCGAACAGGCACAACCGGCGGATGCCGCGTGCGCGACAGAACTCCGCGATCTTCTCGCGGTCAATCTGGATGGGCAGTTCGACGACGCTCATGGCAATTGGATAACCGCAAACCGGATAAAACTCAAGCCGGTTCAATGTGAGCGCGCCCGGTGTGGACGATGCCGGAAATCGTCACCTCGTCGCCGACTTTCAGCGCGCGGATTTTTTCTTCGGTGAAGGGGAAGGACAATTTGGTCATGGCAAAATTCAATCACGCCTTGCGCGGCGGCTTGTCATTGAGCGCCAGCGCGGACTCCTCGGCGAACTGACGTTCCTTCTCGGCCACGAGTTGTCGCAGTTCCTCCGCGGAACGGATTACTTTTCGCCCCGCCTTTTCTTCGGCATTGGCAATCTCGTCCAGCTTCGCAAAATATGCGTCCGGGTCGGCGGCCATCTCGCGCGATAGCTCGTCCTTGATGCGCCAGACCTCTTCCAGAATCGGATTCGCTTTCATCGGTTTATCCTCTCATAAGTTCGACGGGCGTGCAAACCTCCGGCAGCGTCAGTCCGTGACGCCCCATGAATTCGCGGAGTTTTCCCAGCAGATGCGGATTGGCCAGATGCCGGCAATTCCATGTGAGCAGAATATTGATCCCTCGCTGTGCCGCGACCACCGCATGAATGGCATCCGAAGCAGCCGCTGGCGGAAGTATCCTGGCAGCCAATAATTCTTGAGCCAGACTGCGCGCCGACTTGTCCACCGCCAGAACCGTCAGCCCCGACAATGTTTCCAGTCGTCGTCGGCTCATTTCCACATCTCCAAGGCCGGCCTCCTTTAACACTTCCACCGAGGTCACGCACTGGTAACGCTGCCGCTCATCCTGCCACCATTGCCGGGTGAGTTGCTGATACGCGGCCAGAATGGAATCCCGGCTCGGATTCGCCACCAGTTTAACTCAACGCGCTTGAAAAAGAACCCTTGCAAGACAACCGCGAAATTCACGCGACGCTCAATATTTGGTATCAACAAGAAAGCCGACTCTCCCGTAACAGTCATATCCCGACTTGTCTTTGTGAGCGTTCAGGCGTGTGTCGTAACTTTGTCTTGTAAACCGTTTGCCGCAAATGGTGCATTCGACGAAATACTTTGGGCCAGTGAACGACGCGCCAAAGGCAGACCGACGACGAGGAGTGGAAACGCCCGCACTAAAAATGCCAACCGATCTGTTTGCGGTCGGAGGAATTGATAATGAACCTGTCGCCGTCAGTTCAATCATGTAGCGAGGCACGAACGAAGTCTCTGTTGCTTGCGCTCCTTGAATCTTGTCTATTCGATAAGACCTTGGCTGGCCGTCTTGGTGGCGAACGGCATGAAGGACGATGTTCCCATCTTTCGTGCGACGCAGCGAATACGGCTCAATCAAGCGACGCGATCCTTCGTAAGCGAGGTCAACGCACAAATGATTCGCCGCGGCAAACCTGATGATTTCCAACGGAGCTTGCATTCCCCATGTCACCGCGGTAGCTGGAGGCCGCCAAGAGGTGTCTATGTCCGCGCCGGCTGGATAGGCAGGCGTAACTGCTTTCGCCACGACGCCGAACAGCCAATCGAAAACTTTCGGCAACTCAGCGAAGAAGTGTGCGAAGGGCGGCAGTAGTGGAAGCTGGTGAGCCAGCATGTTGCCCCATTCAGCTTCAAGCTCGTTCCGCTCGGGCCGCGCCTGTAGCGCGGCAACAGTTGGCACAGCGATTCCTTTGAAAGAGCATTTCTCCTTCAGTGTCCGCACCACCAATGCGCGGTCGCACGGGATTTCATCGTGTCGGAAGAAATGAATAACGTCGTAGAGGTCGCGCGGTCGCAAGCGTTCGGCCAGCGCTCGCATTTTCTCGGCGAAGAGTTCTTCGTAGCAATAGCACAATGCTTGGATGCCAGCGTCCGGCTTGTCGGAATACGGGTGATGAACCTCGCGTTGCTCCGGGTCAAGGACCACTCGTTCGTCGTCGGTCAAATCCAATTTAATTCTGGGCACGCTGCCGCGCCGTTGAAGTGGTCCGCGATACCCGACCTTGCCCTGAACGGCTTTCTTGCCGCGAGGATTGACATACACCTCGAATGAAATCGTCTCGGGAGGAATTTCCACACCGCTGTTTTCGTAAACCCACGTTGCGACTGATTGGAATGCGCCGCGCAGGAATTCTTCGTTGATCTGGTCGGATGCCTTGATCGTGAAATCCAAATCTTCGGAGAAGCGATACGTCTCAAAGAAGCACTTTTTCAAACACGTTCCACCTTTGAAAAGCCATGCGGACTTCAAGTCGGCGTGGTTGTAAATGCCCGCCAAAAGCCATCCGAGGGCGTAGTCCTTTTCCAAGACCTCGGTGGAGAGGCCGAGTTCACGTGAGAAATCCAGAATCTCCTGCCGGTCAATCATTCACTCGCCCTTTTGCCCAACGCTCCGACACCCACAAACGCCACGCCGTCACGAGCCGGTCCGCCGGCAGCGACGGATCAAGTTTCACGTTCCCTTTGGTGATGCGTTTCCGACACGCCTCGATTGCTTCACGCTCCCCCGGCGCGAATTGCTCCAGCAAAAACCCCAGCCGCTTGAATGCCGCCCCGCTTCCCAGCCGTTCCGCATACGAAACGAGAAGCTTCAAATCCTTTGACTCCGACCGCAGATAACTTTGCAGCACGTCCGCACTCGGACGCAGTCCGCCGCCCAAGACAGGATCGTCCATCAGATCAAGCACTGTCCGCGATGGATCGGACACGTTGACTTTGACCTGCCCTCGCCAGACCGCTTTTGTTCCAAAAAGTGATTCGGGCAAAATGCTGCGAAGCAAGAATGTTGTTCCTTTGAGCGTGGGTTTTCGGTTGCGCGGCTTCTTGGTCGTCATCACAAGAATTGAGCGAAAGATTTGCTCAGTCAGACCCCAATGTTCAGCGGCGCTCCAACCTCCAATGTAACAAGGCGCGAAGAGCCGCTCGGCTACAATCAATGGGTCTTCCAGCGCAACGTCGCCGGTTCGCGTTTCCAGTGGCACGGGAACGTATAAACCTCGACGCACCCTCGAAAGCCAGCCTTGGCTGGCCCACCCTGCCAATGTCTTCGCTGCAACTTTTGGCGGCAGTCCCAGACTCACCGTTGCTTGCTCGACGGATATTGTCCCCTTCGTGTCGCGAAGCAGTTTAGCCAGCTTCGACCGCGATTTTTTCCCTAGTCCTGCAACGGCGTTCATAAATACATTCTGTGCGCATCAGTTCCTATTTGGCTGGAACTGCGACGCATAGAATATACCAAACCTTGCCATAGACAAGCCCGGACTTCAAAATTCGAGGACTTGTTTACGGTTTTCAACCAATGCCTCGCGTTCCAATTCCATCAGTTCTCCATCTTCCTTCATTCCATACCCAGCGCCACATCTTGCCGGCTCGCGCAACACTTGCGAGAAGGTCATGCAATGCCAACGCGACCGCTCGTCCTGCCACCATTGCCGGGTGAGTTGCTGATGCGCGGCTAGAATGGAATCCCGGCTCGGATTCGCCACCAGATAACTCACCACCGTCGTCTCAATGTAAATGGTTTCCATCGTTTAATGAACAGCGTTGCCAACTTTCAGCGCACGAATGATTTTTTCGATGAAGGCAAACTCGTTGTTATTTCGGATTTGATAATTCGTTGAGATACGCGAGCAACTTTTTTGTTTCCTTGTCGCTATCGTGCCACCAATCGGTGGACCAGATGCGGTAGAGTTCCCAGCCCAACCCTTCGAGAATCAGTTGGCGCAGTTTATCGCGATCCCGGGCAGTAGCAGCGCGATGATACGTCGCGCCGTCGCATTCCACGCCGACCAGATAGCGGCCCGGGGTAGTTGGGTCAACGACGCCCAAGTCAATGCGGTAACCGGAGCAACCAACTTGGTGATGGACTTCATACCCTGCGGCACGCAGTCGGTCTCCCACCATGCGCTCGAATTCCGATTCAGGTTCCGAGTCCGTTGACACAGATGTCGCGGCAGCCAAGGCTTTAGGCCCACGCTCGGCGTAGTCGAGAAAATACTTCAGATCACGGACTCCGCGCGCACGGGTACGGGTCAGGTCAATCTGGTCCGCCCGCAGGCCACTAAAGACGACGACCTCGTGCTTGGCGCGGGTGACCGCCACGTTAAGGCGACGCTCGCCCCCATCACGGTTGAGTGGGCCGAAGTTCATCGAAACGTTTCCCGTTTCGTCGGGCCCGTAGCAGATGGAAAAGAAAATCACGTCGCGCTCATCACCTTGTACATTTTCGAGGTTTTTCACAAATACAGGCTCGCTCTCGACTGGTGGCTCATCACCAAAGTGGACCTCGATTTCTGGATACTTACGGCGTTCCTCATCAAGCAAGTTTTCAACGAGTTGCTGTTGCGCCAAGCTGAAGGTGACCACTCCGTAGGAACGACGCGGTCCTTCGGGGTTGCGAAGGCGAGCAATGAGTTCCTTCACTAATGCATCAGCTTCAACCCGATTGGTGCGGGACTTTCCTTTGTCGTAGCGCGCTTCCGGCAAGTGCCTGAACCTTACGCCACCCAAAGCAGCTTCTGGAGAGGGAAACGTCAGCAGATCGTTCTCATAATACTGGCGGTTGCTAAACGCGATTAGGCTCTCGTGGCGGCTGCGGTAGTGCCACTGCAAGCGTTTGTGACGTAGCCCATGCGTCATCAGTTCATCGAGGATGCTTTCAAGGTCTTTGAATTCTTCGGGCGCGAGGTCCTCCTCGTCGTCGCCACTGGTATTGAAGAAATTTGTCGGTGGAAGTTGCTTCGGATCGCCGACCACTATGAGTTGTTTTCCTCGGGCAATGGCACCGACGGCATCCCACACGGGGATTTGCGAAGCTTCATCGAAGATCACCACGTCAAAGATTTCATGAGATGGCTCTAGGTATTGTGCAACCGAGAGCGGGCTCATCAGCACGCACGGTTTTAGCCGGGGGAGTAAATTGGGGATGCGGCCAAGAAGTTGACGCACCGGAATGTGGCGGGTCTTCTTGGCAATTTCCCGACGCAGCAAGCCTATCTCGGCTTTGGGAATGTCGGATCGTGACTGATCGCGTGGAATGCCAGCCGCCAGCCGGGTGCTGATAAGTTCGCGAGTTAATGTCGCAATTTTTTCGTCAACCTGACGGAAACGGTCAATGCGTTCTTTGTGTTCGCTGCCAAAGAATTCGCGCAATGTGGATTCCTGCTGAATGGTGGCGAAGAGCAAAGCGCGACGGAAACTCCGCTCGAACAACGTTGGAATATCAAGGGAATGGCCGTCGGGAGATTCAAGTTTGATGATCACTGATGCGAGTCCGAGCGCCGTGCCTTCACGCCGAACCTTCTGCCAATAGCACCATTCGCGGATTTTGGTCCATGCTGTCGGAATGCGCTGAGTCAGGGTCAGAACGCTCGCGAGGTGGTCGCTTACTGCATCTACAGGTTCGCGACGAAGGCGAACATCGGTGGCAAAGGCATCAAGTGCCGCGCTGAATCGCATTTGAGTTTCGCGATAGCGGGCCAAACGGTTGCCGATAGTTGTACCCGGCGCATACACCGCCGGCCCCTCGACAAATAGGTTGGCTAACAACTGACGCAGTCGACTGAGCCATTCGAGATCGCTGCCAGCGCATGTTTGCAGGCGAGCATGGAGTGTTTGTCCCCAAGCACGCGCCTTGGCAATTGCGTCGGCTGACGGCTCGCCGTTCGCCCACAAAATGCCGAGGCAATCCTTGGCGTTTGAAGCCGCAGCAGTAAGCTCGGCGTTAATGGCACGCAGGCGGATTCCGTTTTTCAACAACTCGCTGAAGGCCGAAGCAACAGCCGACAAGTGGTCGGTCGCTTCATCCAGAGGACCCCGATACAGGGTAGCCGATTCTGTTAACAGCTCGTATGCCTCGTCGAACTTCGTTATCGCATCTCGGTAGCGACTGAGACGTTTGCCAATCGCGGTGCCGGCTTCATAACTGGGAGGCCCTTCCTTAAAAAGACTGCCGATCAACTTCCGCAAGCGGGTCAACCAATCCGCATCGTCGCCTGCGAGGGCAGCTATCCGTTCATGTAGCGTCGCTCCCCACGCTCGCACCAATGTGAGATGCTCGATCTGCGGCTCGCCTCCATTCCAGATTGGGCCGAGCAACGATGCGGCCTTGGAACCGGCTGCTGCGAGTTCGCCATTGACGGCGCGAAGGCGCAAGGCCGCTTGAAGCATCTCGCCTAGCTTGAGGACATCGGGGCGAATTTGGTCAGGACGCGAGGTGCGAAGTTGTCGGCGAACGTTGGCAACTCGCAGCCATTTCGGGAGAAACCACACATTCTGAGCCGACTGCCATTTTTGGTTAAGTGTATCGAGATCAAGTGCCAGAAGCTTCGGCTCTTGGTAATCTGTTAGCCGCCCGCGCAATCCGACACGTTCGCGAGCCAAAGCTATCCAGCGGTCAAAGTCGGTTACCCATTCGTGCCAGGGAGTAGTGGCAAAGTTTTCTGCAACGGGAGTGGGCGCGAGCAAACTGTCCACCAAGGCGACCAGATGAACAATGTCTGTTCGGAAAGCGGTGGCGCGTGGAACTTGGAGCCATGCGCACAGATCGCGAGCCGCTTCGATTGCATTCTTGGTCAAGATTTGAATTTCACGGCTTCGTTCAAAAATTCGCTCGGCTTCACCCGGTGACCAGGCCTCACATAGCACAACGACTGAAGCCTGCGACGGAGGTTTGAAGAAACCTGCCAGTTTTTCTCGTAACTCGCCCCGCTCGCGAACGAGTGCAATTCCGGTATCGAGACCGACTGACAATTGACTCCATGGAGTAGTTGCGAACGCTGGCCCTACTGGCTCCGGCGCGAGGAGACTTTCTACCAATCCAAAGTGGTTCACCAAGTCGGCACGCGACGTGGTAGAAGCGGGACAGCGCAGCCACGCGCGAAGGTCACGGGCTGCGTCTATGGCTGATTGCGTGATTGTCTCAAGCTCACGCACGCTGTCGAGCGTACGTTCTGCCCAAGCTGGCGACCAATCCTCACAAGCCAGCAGCGATAACGGGTGATCGGCGAGCGGGACAAGGGAGCGTGAACGCTCTTGCAGAAGACGCGCGACTTCACGCGCACGTTCGAGAATTTCGGCGGGCGTTTCGAGGATGGTTGGCGAAGCATCCAAGCGGGCAGTCGGTTCACTCTGACGTGGCAGTAGATAGTCGAGACAGTGATAGGCACTCAGCCCGCAAGCATGGCGACGATGAAGCGCACGCGTGTAGCTGTTTAACGACGCTCGCAGGCGGTCCAATTCGGCCGCACGACGTTCCCAATCCGGTGCGTCGGAGTCGGAAATATACTTGAGAGTACGGTCGAACTGCGCGACCACGTCACCCTTGCCCGTTTTGTTGGAATGTAGTTCCAAGCAAAACGGCTCCAACCCTTCCTCTCGCAAACGCCGGTAAACAACATCAAGCGCAGCACGTTTCTCCGCCACGAAAAGCACACGTTTCCCGTGTGCAAGGCAATGCGCGATGATATTGGAAATCGTCTGCGACTTTCCGGTGCCGGGAGGCCCTTCAAGTACAAAATCATGACCGGCAGCGGCAGCCATCACAGCGGCAAGTTGAGAGGAGTCGGCGCTACGTGGGCAGAAAATGTCGCGTGGGTGAAACTGGTCATCAAGCTGTTGGGGGCGGATATCTTCAGGAGGATTGGGATACTGTGTGCCCGCCTCGTGGACCAAATGGCGGACGATGCGGTTGCGCGTAAGTTCATCAAGCCGGTCAGCAAGGTCTTTCCAGAGAAGAAACTTTGTGAAGGAAAACTGCGCGAGCCATACCTCAGTCTTTACTTCCCAACCGGGGAGATCGCGGACGGCATCACGGAAGATTCGGAGCACCAAACCAACATCTACGCCGCTCTGGTCTTCAGGCAAAGGATCGAGGCCCGGTATCTCTTTGTGGAAGTGTTGCCGAAGCATTTCCATGAGCGTGACGTTTAGCCGCGTCTCCTCGTCTATACGTCGCAGTGAGAAACCTTCGAGAACCGATTTGCGTTTCAACTCAACCGGGATGAGCAGAAGCGGAGCGCGAAAGACGCGGTCGCTGTGCTCGGTTTCGCGCCATTCGAGGAAACCAACGGACGCGAAGAGGGTATTCGTGCCGTTTTCTTCGAGAGCATTACGCGCAGCACGGAAGAGATCTGTGAGGCGGCGTGAGTGTTCGGGTCCGTCGAGATTGGTGTGCAGACGACCGTGTTCAAGTTCATCGCGCAAGTGATCAGCCAGAGCATCGGACCGCTGCTGCTTGGTATAGGTTGCTTCGTTACGCGGATCGTCCTCGCTCATGAGCTTGGGCTTGGGCTGGAGCGAGAGTTCACGCTCGGCAGCAAGCTCATCTTCCATGTGTTCCGGCGATGCGGAAAGGATGCGAATGGTTGATTTGGTTTCCCGGAAGTTGAGAAGACGGTTGCGAAGGCTGAGGTCTAGCAGGCGGTTTTTCCACTGATCAATGCGCGTAGTTATTTTGGTGGTTGCCTGCGGCGCAGGTTCAAGCAGATCGGCAAATTCACGTTCGCCGATACCAACCACAGGCGGTGGTCTGCCAACGGTGCCGGGCGCAATGGTTGAATCGCCAGGCTGTCCCGGAATTGGCAACGGATGAATTCTGGCAACGCGAGCGCGTCGGACATCCAACACGAGGCGGAAAGGCAACTGAGTTTGCAGATGCGGTCGAGCCAGAAGCTCGGCATCCCTCAATGTGCCCGGGTTTTCATCGGCTACGAGTGTACATTCAAATACGGTGATCAGTTCGTCGGCCGCGAGTTTACGGATGTGCTGAAGATCGTCGCCAGATGGCTCAGGCAATGTGCGCTCTTCCAGCCAGCAGCCCGCATAGGCATGACCCTCATGCATTAGAACGAGAGGATGCAATCCTACTTGCTCGCAGCAGGCTGAGAACAGGAGCGCCAAGTCGAGACAAGTGGCGAATCGTTGTGCAAGGATGTCGGAGGGCGACCTGACTTTCTGTCCGGTTTTTTCAAAACTCGCCGGTGCCACAATGTAGCGGATGCCGAGTTCACCAACTGCCTTGTAGATGGCCGCCACCTGTTCCCAAACGCGCTTGTGGCTCTTGTCCTGATAACCGTTAAATGCAGCGCGACCAGTGTGTTCGCGAAGGAGTTCCGCGGCACGACTCAAGACGGTCATCACAGCCGAGTCATTCGGCAGAATGAACGCGGCGAGAATTTCCGGAAGCGAGACAAGGCCGCACCACTCGTTGCGAGCAAGGAGGGAAATGGAATCAGTCCGGACAGAAACAACGGAGTCGCCCTCAACGACTTCAACCTTGAGCCAGCCAGAAACTTTTTCATTCAGGCCAGCGAGGAAATCATGGCTGAGTTTAAGATCAAGCGGTGCGACGCGAAACTCCGCTCCGCCCTCGATGCTTTGCAGGCGCACTTCCACCGGCTCGGCAAAAACTGGTTCTGTGGTGACGCGCACGATGAGGTTCTTGCGCGGTGTGGCGTCATTCTTGAACCGAAACTCCCTGACTATTGGAATGGCGTTCTGCTGAAAGGCATAATTGATTGCCTGATCAAAACTTAGTTCGATTTCCGAAGCTTCAGGCATTTTGTTCAATCGGTTTAATGGTCCTAAGCGATTCCTCAATACAACCACTTCCCAATCTTCCCCTCCGCATCCAGCGTCACGCCCTGACGCCGATACGCCCAGCACATGTAGCTGATGCTCA
>CAYIOH010000066.1:0-12072 GCA_964364975.1 uncultured Bifidobacteriaceae bacterium | reverse complement strand
ACGGGTTGAGAACGTCTCGGAAACGACCCGCTCGACGACGCTGGCCCGCGGCAACATCAAGATTCACACGGTGGAGCACGTGCTGGCCGCGTTCGCGGGTTGCGAGGTGGACAATGCCATCATTGAACTGGATGCCAACGAGCCGCCCATCGCCGACGGCAGCGCGCGCGAGTTTTGCAAAATGATTCAGGGCGCCGGCGTTGTGGCGCAGGACGGGAAGCGCGAGCCGTACACCGTAACCGAGCCGATCGAGTTGCAGATGGGTGAGACGCTGATGACACTGTTTCCGGGCGAGGGGTTGAAAATCACCTGCACCAGCGCCGATCACCGCGGGCGCTTCACCCAGTTTTACAGCGCGGAGATCACGCCGACAATCTGGGAGCGCGAGTTGTCGCACGCGCGGACGTTTTGTTTTTACGAGGAGATCGAGTATCTGATCAAGAATGGCCTCATCAGAGGCGGCAGCCTGGAAAACGCCGTGGTCATCCGCGAAGACGCGGTCCTGACGACCGAGCCGTTGCGTTATCCGGAGGAATTCGTGCGGCACAAGATGCTCGACATTCTGGGCGACCTGTCGCTACTGGGCCGCCCGATTCGCGGGCACGTGCTGGCCGTCAAACCAAGCCATGCGGCGAATTGTGAATTGGTCCGGCGCATTGTCGCGCAGATGCAAAAGCCGATGCGCGTTGCGCAAACCTTCACACCGCCGCCCGCGAATCCCGCCGCCGTGGCCGGCGTGCCGAGCGAGGAATTAGCGACTGGTGATGGCGCGATGGACATAGAGGCCGTGATGAAGTGTCTGCCGCATCGCTATCCATTTTTGATGGTGGATCGCGTCCTGAGAATTGAAGGCAACCGCATCGTCGGGGTGAAGAACGTCACGATTAACGAGCCGTATTTTCAGGGACATTTCCCCGGACATCCGATCATGCCGGGCGTGTTGCAGCTCGAAGCCATGGCGCAGGTGGCGGGCATCTTGATGCTCATGCGCGCCGAGGATCGGCAACAAATGGCTTACTTCATGTCCGCCGAAAACGTGAAGTGGCGCAAACCGGTTTTGCCCGGCGACGTGCTGGTGATTGAGGTCGAGTTGACGAAAGTGCGTGGCAAGATCGGCAAGGCGAAAGGCGTGTGTAAAGTAAGGGGTGAAACTGTGAGCGAGGCTGAAGTAACGTTCATGGTGCAGAACGGCTAGGAAAGCATGAGTCGAATCCACGCAACCGCCATCATCCACCCCAAAGCGCAACTCGGCGCGAACTGCGAGGTCGGACCGTATTGCGTCATTGGGGAGCACGTCACGTTGGGCGAGGGCTGCCAATTACATTCTCACGTGGTCATTGACGGTCACACGAGGCTGGGAAAGCGAAATGAAATCTTTCCGTTCGCCAGCATTGGGCTCAAAACACAGGACTTGAAATGGAAAGGCGGCGTCACGCGCACTGAAATCGGCGACGACAACACGTTCCGCGAATACGTGACGGTTCACAGTGCCACGGGCGACGGCGAAACGACCATCGTCGGCACGCACAACCACATCCTCGCCTATTGCCACCTCGCGCACAACGTCACGCTCGGCAATCACAACATCATGTCGAATGTCGCCACGTTGGCCGGGCACGTCACGGTCGAAGATTACGCGGTCATCGGCGGGCTGGCGGCCATCCACCAGTTCTGTCGCATCGGCCGGCTGGCGATGGTCGGCGGCTGTTCGAAAGTGGTGCAGGACGTGCCCCCGTTCATGATGGCCGATGGCAATCCCGCCGAAACGCGGACCATCAACAAGGTGGGCATGGAGCGCAACGGCGTTTCCGAGGAAGGCCAGGCCGCGCTCAAGTTGTGCTACAAAATATTATTTCGCGAGGGTCTCACGATTTCCAACGCGCTGGTAAAGATTGAAAAGGAAGTTCCACCATTGCCGGAAGTGCAACACCTGCTCAACTTCGTTCGCACGAGCGAGCGGGGGATCAGCAAGTAGCGGTGCAAAGCGGCTCATGGTGATCAACCTGGGTGAAGTGATTCAAAGGGTAGCAAGGTTTGTGCTTGCGGATTGGCCCGGTTCCGGGATTGTCGCGCTGTGAACGAACTCATTCGTCACCCAGCGACAATGGAACACGCACCTTCAACTCCTCACGAGCCATGAAAAAACAACTGGTCCGCATCTCGATCCTGCAATCCAGCAAAATTGCCACCGCCCTCTATTTTATCATGGGCTTTATCTACACGCTCATTGGGATTCCGATGATCATCTTCGGTGGCAAACAGCTCAAAATCATGGGAGTCATTTACCTGCTGATGCCAATCATCTTGGCCATTTTCGGGTTTGTCTTCTTTGTCATTTTTGCCGCCCTTTACAACCTGCTGGCAAAGCGGCTCGGTGGCGTCGAAGTCGAAATCAAGAGCGTTGATTAGCGGGCGCTTTTGAAGCGCGACTCACCGGTCAAGCGCCGCGTGACGCTTGCCTGTTCAGCAGCCGCCGCACCGTCTTTGGCCTCGTTCGGACGGGCATCTTAGTCTGAATCAAATTCTCGCCAACGCCTGGACGACTTGGTACTTTTCGCATCGTTGATGAACCTGTCTGCCAACAAGTGGATCACCGAATGGCTGCAAGGCCTGGGGCGATTTACTTTGCTGGCCAAGGAAGCGGTCACGTCAATGTTCACGTTCAAGGTCGCGTGGCGCGATTTGCTGTATCAGATGTATTTCATCGGGGTGAAGTCGCAGTCGGTGGTGCTCATCACGGGAGCGTTCACGGGGATGGTGCTGGCGGCGCAAACGTATTTTCAATTTCACAAGGTCAAAATGGACACGGCCACACTGGCGGTGGTGGGCGTGTCCATGTGCAGCGAACTCGGGCCGGTGCTCACGGGGTTGATGGTCGCCGGGCGCGTGGGCGCGGCCATCGCGGCGGAAATCGGCACCATGAAAGTGACCGAGCAGATTGACGCGCTACGCACGCTGGCCACGCATCCGGTGGATTACCTGGTCGTGCCGCGGTTGCTGGCGGCGCATATCGTGATGCCGATCCTGACAGTGGAGGCAATCGCGCTGGGCATCGGCGCGGGCTACGTGGTGGGCGTGCAGTTGCTCGGTATTGATCCGGCCTACTTGTGGTACAACATGCTCAAATACACCACGACCCAGGACATGGTGATGGGCTTGATCAAGGCGTTTATCTACGGCGGTATCGTGGCGATCATTGGATGTTACAAGGGCATGACCTGCGGCGAAGGGGCCGAGGGCGTGGGTCATGCGACGACCGAGGCGGTCGTGTATTCTTCGATCACCATCCTGATCGCGAATTTCTTCCTCACGCTCGTGCTGGGGAAAATTTTCCACACGCTATGATCGAGGTGCGCGATCTCAAAAAAAGTTACGGCTCGAATCTGGTTCTGGACGGGGTCAGCTTTGGGATTGAAAAAGGCGAATCGGTGGTCATCATTGGGCGCAGCGGCGGCGGCAAGAGCGTTTTGCTCAAGCATTTGATTGGTTTGCTCAGGCCGGAGTCAGGTCAGGTGCTGATCGCGGGCGAAGACATCAGCCGGATGAACGAGCGGGAATTGATTCGCGTGCGCCAGCGGTTCGGGATGTTGTTTCAGGGCGCGGCGTTGTTCGATTCGATGACCGTGGCGGAAAACGTGGCGTTCGCCTTCCGGCGTAAAGGCAGCCTGACGCCCGCGGCCGTTGCGCTCAAGGTGGTCGAGGCGCTGGAAATGGTGGATCTGCCCGGCACCGAAAATAAAAAGCCGTCCGAGCTTTCGGGCGGGATGAAGAAGCGTGTGGGCCTGGCGCGTGCGATTGTCTATCAGCCGGAAATCGTGTTGTATGACGAGCCGACGACGGGGTTGGACCCGATTGTGTCGGACAGCATAGACCAGTTGATCTTGCGGGTGCGGGACCGGTTGCGCGTGACGACGGTGGTGGTGACGCACGATATGCGCAGCGCCCGGCGCTTGGGCCAGCGGATTCTCATGTTGCACAACAAAAAGATTTACGCGACCGGAACGCCGGACGAAATTTTCACGTCGGCGGACCCGGTGGTGAAGCAGTTCATTGACGGGGTTTCGGACCCGAAAGACCTCTATTTTTAATATGAGTCAAACCCGGTTGGAAGTACGAGTGGGCGCGTTCGTCTTGATTGGCTTGGTGCTGCTGGCGGTGCTCATGTTGCTTTTCAGCAAGGGGATGACTTTTTTCGGCTCGTCGTTGGAGTTGCGGCTTAAGTCCGGCAACGTCGGCGGCATCAAGATCGGCGCCAACGTCCTCCTCTCCGGCGTGGCAGTGGGGCGGGTGTCCGGTGTGAAGTTGTACCCGGACGGCAAGGCGGTGACCATTTTTCTCAAGATTTCCAAACGCTACCGACTTTTCGACGACGCGAAATTTGAAGTCGAGCAATTTGGCTTCCTTGGCGACCAGTATGTTTCGATTTATCCCGGTGACAACCAGGGACGGCAGTTGAAAGATGGAGACGAAGTGCAGTGCCGCAATCCCTTCAACATGCAGGAGGCCGTGGCGAAGGCGACCGAGACCCTATCGCGCATCGGCCAGGCCGCTACCAACGTGAACCAGGCCATCGTCGACGTGCGCCGTCTCGTGCTCACCGAGCAGACGCTCAAGAATCTTGGCACGTCCATTGACCGGTTCGCGCTGCTGACCACCGACGCGATGAACGCCGTGAGCAATGTCAACGCGCTCGTTGCTACCAACGCGCTGCCCGTCACCGTGGCGATCAGCAACCTCAATCATTTTTCCGGACAGTTGACGCCGCTGACGGCGCACCTAACCACGCTCATCACCAACAACGAGGCCGACATTGCCGTCGCGATAAAAAACATTGAAACCGCCTCCGGTATGCTCACTAATCTGCTGCACGATTTGCAGACGCGGCAGGGGGTGGCCGGCCGGTTGTTGCGCGATGAGGAAATGGCATCGAACTTTGCAGCCATTGCGCACAACCTTTCTGTCACCACCAGCAATTTGAATCGCGCGGGGCTGTGGGGCATACTGTGGAAGCAAAAAGAGCCGCGAACGAATCTGCCGCCGGCCAAAGCTTTGTCCGCGCCGCACGATCCGTTTCGTTGAATTGAATAATTGAATGATGGCACTGTGGGTCATACGAGTCTTGTTTTTGTGCCTGTGCACGATGGGCGGTTACGCCGTCAGCCAGGTGCGTCCGGAATATGTCGGCGGCAACCTGGCGGCCATCAGCGGCATGGTCATCGGTTTCGGCTTCGGCTGGCTGCTGATTGCCGTGGACGAAATGCTCAAGGGCTTTTCGTTGCGCGCGTTTTCGGCCACAACCTTCGGACTGCTGCTCGGCACGGTCGTGGCGGCGCTTATTGACCGTTCCGGTCTGTTTGAAAACGTGGACGAGAAACCCACGCGCTGGCTCATCCGGCTCGGATTGTTTTTGAGCTTCAGCTACATCGGCATTGTGCTGGCCATGCGGAGCAACAAGGAAGATTTTTCACTCATCATTCCCTACGTCCGCTTCGCGCCCCGCAACAAGCCCGACAACCTCCTGCTCCTCGACACCAGTGTCATTATTGATGGCCGCATCGCCGATTTGATTGAGGCGAATTTCCTCGAGGGGATGGTCGTCGTGCCGCGCTTCGTGCTCAAGGAGCTGCAGCAAGTCGCCGATTCCAACGACGCCATCAAGCGCGCGCGGGGCCGGCGCGGACTCGAAATGCTCAATCGCATCCAGCGCAATCCGCGCAACGAAGTCAAGATACACGACGGCGATTTCCCGGAGGAGACGGGCGTGGACGCCAAGCTCGTCCGGTTGGCGCGCAACCTCGGCGCCAAGCTGTTCACCAACGATTACAATCTCGGCAAAATCGCCGAGTTGCAAAAAGTCCACTGCGTGAACATGCACGACCTGGCCAAATCCATGAAATCCATCCTGCTGCCGGGTGAAATGCTCACATTACGGATCGTGCGTGAAGGCAAGGACAAGGGGCAGGGCATCGGCTACATGCCCGACGGGACAATGGTGGTCATCAACAACGGCCATTCCCACATCGGCCAGCAGGTCGAGGTCCAAGTGCAAAGTTTGTTGCAAACCGGGGCGGGCGTGATCGTCTTTGCTGACCTGCGCGTCCCCGCCGGCATCACCGCTTGACCGGCATGAAGCTTGTCACCATCAGCAAAGAATTTTGTGTCGCTGACGCCGATCTCAAACGCTCCCGGCTTGAGGCGGCGGGTTTTCATGCCTTCGTCAACAATGTGTCCGTCGCCGGTTACTTGGGCACCGCCATTGCCACCGGCGGAGTTCTTCTCCAAGTGCCGGAAAGCGAAGCCGCCGACGCCAAGGAATTTCTCGTATCGCCCGCCGCCCCGGCCGAATGACTCCCGCCAAACTGAAGTTGCTGCGCCAACTCACGCGAATTCTTCCGCCGGGCGAAACCGCCTTCGACGAGAGAACGCTCCAGCAATACGCCGGTGACAAATGGTTCGCCGTGCATCGGCCTGATGCCGTCGCGCGTCCGCGCAGCACGAAATCTGTTTCCGCCGTTCTGCGCTTCGCTCATCGCCACGGAATCCCCGTCACACCGCGCGGGGCGGGGCACGGCTACGTGGGCGGTTGCGTGCCGGTGCGCGGCGGCATTGTGCTCTCGGTCGAACGGCTCAATCGTATCCGGGAAATCAACCCTGGCGATTTCGTCGCGGTTGTGCAGGCCGGTGTCATCACGAAAGATTTGCAGGAAGCGGTTGAGAAGCGCGGTCTATTTTATCCACCCGACCCGGCGAGTCGGGGCGAAAGTTTTATCGGCGGCAACATCGCCACCAACGCCGGCGGGCCGCGCGGTTTGAAATACGGCGTCACGCGCGATTACGTGCTGGGGCTGGAAGTGGTTTTGGCGGACGGCACGGTGGTGCGCGTCGGTGGGCGCACGCACAAAAACAAAACCGGATTTGATTTCGCGCGGTTGTTCGCCGGCTCGGAAGGTCTGCTCGGGGTGGTGACGGAGGCAACGCTGAAGTTGATTCCACTGCCGCCGTACCGCGCCGTGCTGGCCGTGGGTTTCGTTTCGATGCGAAACGCAGTCCACGCGTTGCAAGCCATCCTTGCGGCCGGCCACCTCCCGTGCGCGCTGGAGTTGGCGGACGAATTCACCCTGGCCACCGCCTACAAACGCACGAAGAACGAGCGGCTGCGCGGTTGCCGCGCGCATCTCATTGTGGAACTCGACGGCCAGCCCCGCTCGGTTCGGGACGAATTGCGCTCCGTCGAGCGGGTCGTACGACGGCATCGCCCGCGGTTTGTCGAACGCGGCTTCGGCGCCGCGCAATGTGAAACCGTCTGGAAAATCCGGCGCGAGTTTTCTTATTCGCTGCGCGACACCGGGCTAACGAAA
Source organism: uncultured Bifidobacteriaceae bacterium (assembly GCA_964364975.1). Classification (GTDB taxonomy): domain Bacteria; phylum Verrucomicrobiota; class Verrucomicrobiia; order Limisphaerales; family JADLHS01; genus JALOTT01. The sequence continues at coordinate 4,714 of CAYIOH010000066.1, read as the reverse complement.
CTCAATCAGGACATCGTTGTGCCACGCAGCCGGCTGGAGGATTTGTTCAAGTTCACCGCGCGATTGCAGTGGAAGCACAAGCTCCCCATCGCCTGCTTCGGCCACGCGGGCGACGGGAACATTCATTCCAATGTGATGGTGGACTACACGCAACCCGGCGCAAAGCGACGGAGCGAAGCCGCGCTCGACGAATTGTTCCGGCGGGTGCTGGCATGGGGCGGTTCGATCACTGGGGAACACGGCATCGGCATCGCCAAGAAACGCTGGTGGCCGCTGGCCGTGTCGCCCGAAGTGCGCGCCCTGCACCGGGCGGTCAAGTGTACGCTTGATCCGAAGGGGATATTGAATCCGGGGAAGTTTGTTTGACGTGCTGCGTATTGCGTGTTGCGTCAAGCAGGTACAGGATGTTGACGATTACTTGACGCAACACGCAATACGCCTCAACCGTCGCTCACCATCACTACAAACTCACCTTTCAATCTTCGCTTGCGCGCAGCTTCCAGCAACTCCGCCGGTTTGCCACGCAGGAATTCCTCGAACTTCTTGGTCAACTCACGCGCCAGCACGACGTCGTGTTCTGGAAAGACTTCGTTCAACTCCCGCAGCAGTTTTTCGATGCGATACGGCGATTCGTAGAACACGAATGTTCCGGTAAACGCTTTAAGCGATTCAAGTTTGTTCCGCCGCTGACCGGACTTGTGTGGCAGGAAGCCGATGAAATGAAACTCGTCGGTCGGCGCACCGCTTGCCGTAAGCGCGGCTACGAGCGCACAGGGGCCGGGCACAGATTCAACGCGCAACCCGGTGGCAATCGCCGCTTTCACGACACGCTCGCCGGGATCGCTGATGCCCGGGCTGCCCGCGTCCGTGACGAGTGCCACTTTCTCGCCACGCCGCAGGCGCTCGATGATTTCCTCGCTGCGTTTCGCCTCGTTGAACTGGAAATAACTGAGCAGCGGTTTGGAAATGCCGAAATGTTTCAGGAGTTGCCCCGTGCGCCGCGTGTCCTCGGCGGCGACGACGTCACACTCGCGCAGCACGCGCAACGCGCGCAGGGTGATGTCCTCGAGGTTGCCAATGGGTGTGGCGACGAGATAGAGCGTGGCCGGTTGGAACACGGGCAAATCCATGCCGTTTAACTTAGCGGGAAACAAACGCTGAACAAAGCCTCATTGTTTTCATGGTTGGTCCGGATCGGGAGGCCGGAGCGACGCTGCGATCGCAAGCCAGGTTTCAACCGGGTATTCGAACGTTTCGTCCAGGCGACCGGCTTGCACTCTGCGCCGGGGCTAGCGGGGAATCTAGAAATGCATTCCCACCGTCACCAGCACGGCGTGGCTGATGAAGTCATAAGTGCCGTCGGCGTTTTGACCGGCGAAGAGTCCGGCTGTTGATGGGGTGCTGCCGGTGACGGTGTGAGCGGGGCCGTAGCCGAATTGATACGCGATATCAAAGTCGAAGCGCTTGCCTTTTCGTCCGGCGCCCAAACTGATGAAGTGGCGATCTAGGTCGGCGACGAGAGGAGTGTAATTGGCATCAGGAACTGAATTCTGGTTGAAAAGATAGCCGCCGCTGATATGCCAGCCGTTGTCGAAATACCGTGTCACGCCAAATTCGTAATTCCAACTTGGCTGCCAATCCATTGTGAGGGCAGGGTTTTGTTTTACCCCGTTTGGGACGGTACCTGCTTGATAGATGATGGTTGTTCCAAAGCTGCTCCAGTCGGTGTAGTCAGCATCAATTTCGATATTCCACTTCGGGGTTGGCCGGTAGGATAAACCAATCACGGCTGTCAGGGGAAACTTGAAGTCTGCTTGGGCTGGCAGCCGTGTGTATTGAATGGGTCCTGGTGTCTGTTGGAACTCGGTGTGACCCTCCATGGTAAACCTCGTCGTGCTGCGGAAGGTTGCGCCAAGCGAAACTTTCTCATGTGGCTGCCAGAGCAACCCCAGATTGTAACCAACGCTCCAACCGTCTCCTGTAAAACGAAAGAAGTTTACGTTGGGCTGCTGGTAAAAGGGGCGAAGGCCCTGCTCCAAATTGATTTTGCCATAGTCTGCCGTCACTCCACCTCCGATGGAAAGGCCGGGCGCAATTTTCAAAGCAATGACTGGATTGAATCGTAGGTAGGTCAATTCACTTTTCGTCCCAACCGTCCGGAAGCCTGTGTCGTCGGGCCAGGTCAAACCTGCTCCGTAAGGAGCATAGACTCCCAATCCAAAAGTCACCGGCGTTTTTTCAAAGGCGTGCGTCAGGAAGAGCTGGGGAGCCGCGCCGTATTTGTTGTCTGTGTGATACGTGTTGCCGGCATTGGGCGCGGTATCGGGCGGGGTGAAGGCGGGATCAAAATACAGCGCATAAATCCCGGCGCGGATTTGCGTGCCTTCGAGTTGTGTGATGCCCGCTGGATTGTAGTAGATGGCCGAGGGATTGTCCGCGGTGGCGGCAAAAGCTTCGCCGCGAGATGAGGCGAAACTATCCTGGCTGACCAGCCGCATCCCGTTTGCCAGAAGAATTGCTGGAGTCGCAGCGAATGTCGCCGCCAGGTATTTCACCGCGCTTTGTTTGTTCATCGTTTTGATCAACCAGCAACCGGGATTGAATGACACTGTTGTTACACGTGGCGCACAGGCTGTGGCAAGCAAACATCGCGCTGGATTGCGCCGGATTCCTGCTTTACTTCGCAGCGGGGCGCAACAATATCAGCGCATGAAATCTGTGTTTCGATTCATTTTGTACGCCCTGTTTCTTGGTGCCGTTGTTCTTCCATCACACGCTGGTTTCACATCACTGTTTATTTTTGGAGATAGCATTTCGAGTACGACAAATGGTCCCGGCGATGCGTATTATTACAACACCAACGGCCTGCGTTGGTCGAATGGACGAATTTGGGTCGAAGTCTTGGCGCAGCGGCAGGGACTGACCTGTGACACCAACAAAAACTGGTCCTATTATGGACATAACAGCACCGGATTGGTCGCAAATGTTTCCAGTTTGGTCGTTTCCAATGATGTTAATACGGCTTTGTTTATTGTCTGGGTTAACAACGCCGACTTCGTGAATGACATGGCCTACATTTACCCGTCCCAAAACACCACCACTTGGTCCAACGCCATCAATCTATCTCTGACCAATCATTTCAAGGCCGTCACCAATCTTTATGCCAAAGGCGTTCGCACGTTGATCATGCCCAACGCCGTGGATATTACCAAAATTCCCCAATACAACCTGATCACGTCCCCGGCGGAGAAAAGCTTCATTCGTCAACGGGTCATCGAGTTCAACACGGGTTTTGCTGGAACAGCCAGCAACCTGATGACCAGTCTGCCCGGCCTGAAAATTTATATTCCCGACCTCTTTTCACTCCTCGACGATGTGTTGGTTCACGCGGCCAATTACGGATTGACCAATGCGCTGTATCTGGGCGAGAGCATTGACGTCATAGAAGACCCATCATTGACTGACAAATCTTTGAATGGTCCGGGGACAAATTACATCTTTTGGGACTGGCAAGCGCCTACCGCCAAGTTCCACGCCGTGATCGCCGATCAAGTTCAGCAACTCATTGCCCAGGTGTACATCAGCGGCATAACCCAGTTGGTGGGCACAAACCGGTTGGTCATCGGGAACACTCCAGTGGGCCGGCATGGTGTTGTGGAAGGCAGCACGAACTTCGTAAACTGGACCACCAACCAAAACATCACGAGCAGCAATGTGATGCAAACCGTTCTGGTTCCTGCCTCCGGGCCGATGCAGTTTTATCGGTTGCGTTTTCCATTCAGTTGGTCCTGGCCGTGAACTGCTACGTGTCCCTTCTCGGAAATAACGGCGCGGGTTCGCCAATCGTGTGGCCGGGAGGTAAACCACCCCATGTTGCGGCGGAAAACTTCTCAGGTGCTCCGCTCAATCCAAGTTGCGCGTAAATCTTCGTCGCCGTGCCGGGAATGAACGGCCAGAGCAAAACCGCCAGCACGCGGCACGTTTCTGCGATATTGTAGAGTACTTCATCGAGGCGTTTCGCGTTCGCCGGGTCTTTGGCCAGCTTGAACGGCGCAGTTTGATCCACGTATTGGTTTGCGCGAGAAACGAGCGACCAGATGTTTTGCAGCGCGGACTGTAACTCGCAATTTTCCAGCAGTGCCCCTGTGTCGGCGGAAACTTTGTTCGCCTCCACCGCCAGTTCATCCGAGCGCGCCGGCACGACGCCGTTGCGGTAGCGCTTCAGCATCGCGAGCGAACGGTTGATCAGATTACCAAGACCGTTCGCCAGTTCGGCCTGGTAACGCGACCGGAAACCGGCGTCCGTCCAGTTGCCGTCCGGGCCGATAGCCAGTTCGCGCAGCACGTAAAAGCGGAAGGCATCCAGGCCCCATTCGTTGATGACGGCGATCGGGTCAACGATGTTGCCGGTGCTCTTGCTGATTTTTGCGCCGTCCTTTTGCCACCAGCCGTGGACAAGAATCTGTTTCGGCAACGGCAGCCCCATCGCCTTGAGCATGATCGGCCAGAAGACAGCATGGAATTTCAGAATGTCTTTCCCGATCACGTGGATGTCGGCGGGCCACAATTCGATTGTGGATTGCGGATTGCGGATTGCGGATTTCAGCGCGGCCAACACCGTTTTATCGCCATGCGCGGCGGGGATGCTGGTGTAGTTCACCAGCGCGTCGAACCAGACATACGTGACGTAATCCTTGTCGAATGGCAGGGGAAT
>CAYIOH010000065.1:0-12106 GCA_964364975.1 uncultured Bifidobacteriaceae bacterium | reverse complement strand
GGAGTGACACGCCCTGCCATGACAAGCGAGGTAGGGCGCGTCACTCCGTGCGCGCCGTCGCCAGATGATGAACGTTACAAGCAGAAGCAAGCCGCTTTGTTCCGCCAACACTTGGAAGTCGCCGCCGAAACCGGGTTGAACTGTGTGATTCACCAGCGCGATTCGCTGGAGGACACGCTCGCGCAACTCCAACCTTTCGCTGACCGTGTGCGTGGAGTGTTTCATTGCTTCGTGAATGACGCTGAACTCATGCGACGGATTCTCGCGCTGAATTCGCTCGTGAGTTTCACCGGCATCGTGACCTTCAAAAACGCTCGGAACGTGCGCGATACCGTCGCCGCCACGCCGGCCGGCCAGTTCATGCTGGAGACGGATTGCCCGTATCTCGCACCGATGCCGTACCGTGGCAGGCGCTGCGAGCCGGCTTACGTGAAGGAGATTTCCGAAACGGTCGCGCGGGTAAAAGGTTGTTCGCTTGAGGAATTGAGCAAGGCAACGTGCGCAACCGCAGAACGTTTTTTCCGCGGCCTTGGCGGTTGAGCCGGTGACGGCCCGCTATTCCAGCGCCTCCGCGATCACTTCGGCCATGTGCCGCGCACGCGTGGGCGTTAGATGGTTGATCTGTTGCCGACAGCTCGCGCCTGACGCCACCACAATCGTGCCGTACGGCAGGCCGCGGATTTTTTCCACGAGTGGTTTCGCCACTTCGAGCGAGAGGCCGTATTTGGCCTCCGACAACCCGAACCCTCCAGCCATGCCGCAACAACCCGTATCCAGATAAATCACTTTCCGATCCGGCAGGCGCGCGGCCAGCCGGTGCATGTAAGAAGGATCCGTCAGCGCCTTGGTATGGCAATGGACGTGAATGGCGATATTGGCCGGCCCCGGCGCAAAACGCAGCGCCTCCGGTTCGCGGCGCAACAGGTCGTCGAGCACTTCGCCCAGCATAAAGCAGCGCGAGGCGACGTGCTCGGCGTTGGGCAGCTTCATTTCGCGGTAATCATCGATGAACATCGAATGGCACGACGGTTCGAGAAAGATGATCGGCGCGTTGTCCACGTCGCGGTTGAACATGGCGAGATTGTGCTCGCCCAACCGCCGCGCCTCCGCGAGATTGCCCTGGCTGAACGCCGGCCGACCGCAACACTTCCGCTCGCCCGCCAACACGACTTGAAACCCCGCTCGCTCCAGCACTTTCACCGCAGCGATGCCAATATGCGGCTCGTGATGGCGCACGAACGTATCATCCCATAAAACCACCCGTCCCCGTGTCGCAGTGTGCCGGTTGCTGCGTTGCGAAAACCAATCATCGAAACGTTGTCTCGTATAACGCGGCAGCGCTCGTTCGGCGGAAATGCCCGCGACCCGCGCCAGCAGTTTCCGCAGCAGAAAGGAATTCAACAGCGCATTGGCCAGCGTGGGCACCGCGCAACCCACGCGACCAAACCAATCCACCGAACTGAACAGCCGTTCGCGCAAGGACAGGCCGTCGCGCTGGATGCGCGCATACTGCAATTCCGCTTTCAGCAGCGCGAGATTCACGTTCGACGGGCACTCGTTGATGCAGGCCTTGCAAGAAAGACAATTGCTCAAGGCGGCTTCAAGTTCCTCCGAGCGTAAGGGATCGCCGCTCTTGAGGCCGCGCAATTCCAGCGCCGCGCGGATTGCGTTCGCCCGCCCGCGCGTGGACATGATCTCCTCACCGGTCGCGATGAACGTCGGGCACATCGTCGGCGAGTCCTTGCGACAGCCGCCGCAACCGTTGCACTGTTCGAGATTGCGCACGAAGGATTCATCCCTGGCCGCGAACGCCAGCACCGGCTCGAACGGGAGCTTCAGCGCGTGACCCGCGCCCAACCGCAGGTTCGCGTCGAGCTTATAGCGCCCGTCATCAATGAGTTTGCCCGGATTAAACAGGTTGTGCGGATCAAACGACTTTTTGATCTGTCGCATCAGCAGATAAAGGTCTTCGCCGACCTGCTCCTTGAGTAATTCCGTGCGGCCCAATCCGACACCGTGCTCCGCGGCGAAGGAACCTTTGAATTGCCTTACCAGCGCCACGACCTCCGTGGTGACTTGGCGAAATTTCTTCAAGTCCTCCGCCGAATGAAGATCAAGCACCGGCCGGACGTGCAGCAGACCAGACGCCGCGTGGCCGTAATACGAAACCTCCAGACCGAGTCGCCGCATGATGGCCTCCAGTCCGCCGTGATACGCGGGCAAATCCTTTGGCCGCACCGCGCAATCCTCGATGCACGTGACCGGCTTGGCGTCACCCCGACGGCTGGCGAGCAGCGACAATCCGGCCTTGCGCAATGCCCAGACCTGATTGATTTCCGCCAGCGTTTGGACAATTTTTTTCCGCGTTCCGATGGGCTTGCGTTGGAGGGCCGCCAGCCGGTCTTCGACGTCGCCGTAAAGTTCAACGGCCAGCACGGACTCGCAGGCGCTTGCGTCCAAATCGAGCAAATCGCGCGCAGTCTGAAATTCGCGCTTACTCTTCGTCTGATCGAGGAGTACGCGGTCCATGTGTTCAACCGCGGTTGGCTTCAAATCCAGCAATTCGACCGTCGCCTGCATGGCTTCGGTTGTGGAATTGAAAAAAATCAGACCCAGTCCGATTTCATCCGGCGTCGGGACGAGCTTCAGTTCAGCGGATGTGATGGCGGCCAGCGTGCCTTCGCTGCCGGCGAGCACGTTGACCAGATTGCCCGGCTCGCGCAGGACGCGGTCCAGCGCGTAACCGGGCCAGCGCTTGACCAGTCCCGGCGCAAAACGCCCGCTGATTTGCAGGCCGTTGAGCATGACCATGTCTTCCAGCAACTCGCGTTGGCGTTGGAGCATGTCGTGACCCGGCCCGACCGTCACCACGCGCCCATCGCCGAGGACGATTTCCAATTCCACGAGGTGGTCGGCAGTGGTGCCGTAAACCAAGGCGCGCGCGCCGGAGGAATTGTTCGCAATCATGCCGCCGATGGTTGCGCGCGAACTGGTCGCCACATCGGGCGCAAAGCAAAAACCTTCGGGGCGGAGATATTCGTTGAGTTGATCGAGCACCACCCCCACGCCCACCCGCACGGTGCGTTTCTCCGGGTTGAAGTCCGAGATCTGGCGATTGTGACGCGAGAAGTCCATGACGACTCCTTCGCCAATGGCCCCGCCGGTCAGACTCGTGCCCGCGCCGCGTGGAATGATGGACACACCCGCATGACCCGCTGCCTGAATGATGGAACTCGCCTGCCCCGCATCGCGCGGGAACGCCACCGCCACCGGCTCGATCTGGTAATGCGACGCGTCCGTGGCGTAGAGCTGCCGCGTGAGATTATCGAAGGCGACCTGGCAATTGGCGCCGGCCAGGGTTGCGTGTTGATGCGTTGTTGTCATACCCGTTCGGGCGAAACCGAGCGTAAAGACTAAAGCCCCCAATTGACAACGATGAATCGAAGTCCGCAGTTGAATTTCAGATGAACAGTGCGTCCGATTGGGGCGTGGGCGACCCGCTGGCTGTGCCCAAGATCGCGTTGGGGATGTGGAAACCCGACCACCGCGCGGCCAGGATCGAAATAGTGGTTTACCACAATCCGCGCCGCTTCTTGAGCCAGTGTCCGAGGTTCAAAGTGGTGCCGCTCTGAAATGCTCTGGTCGCGTGCTGATTTCATCCCGGTCGCCCCGTGCGTTGCTTGTGTTCCTTCCCCAACCGTGCTATGCAATCGCCCGCAAGCCGTTTGCTGAACAACGCACATTCATCTGAACTGAACCTGCCATGAATCATCCATCACCTCACCCCGCCGATCACACGATCTCACGCGCCTTCGCTCTCGCTTCCGGACTGCGCCTGCTCTTCGCCGGGCTGTTGCTCGCCGTCCCGCTGGGGCGGGCCGAGCCAGGCGCCGGTGGCCCCGGCCACGAAGTAAAGATCATCAAATGGGCCCGCTTCCAAGCCGGCGCGAAAGTCGCTTACGGCCTGGTGGAGGGCGACCGCATCCGACAGATCACCGGCGATCCGTTCAGCAACTGGAAGCCGACTCGCAAAACCTTCCCGCTCGCGGAAGTGAAGTTGCTCGTGCCCACCCAGCCGGGCAAGGTGCTCGCGGCAGCGTTGAACTACAAAAGCCACGTGGGCGGGGCGACGGAGCGCCCGTTGCCGAAGGCGCCGGAGTTTTTCTACAAGCCGCCTTCCTGCCTCATCGCGCACGGCGAACGCATCGTGCTCCCGCCAGACTCAGAGCCGGTCCACTTCGAGGGCGAAATGGTCCTGGTCATCGGCAAGCGCGCGAGCAAGGTGCCGGTCGAGAAGGCCCTCGACTATATGTTGGGCGTGACCTGCGGCAACGACGTCAGCGCCCGCGACTGGCAGAAGAACGATATCCAGTGGTGGCGGGCCAAGGGCGCGGACACGTTCGGCCCGTACGGCCCGTTCATCGTGTCAGGTTTGAACTACGACGATTTGCAATTGGAGACGCGCGTGAACGGTCAGCTCGTGCAGAAGGAACGCACGAGCCAGATGGCGCAGAACGTTGCGGCCCTCGTCAGCTACGCCAGCCAATACGTGACGTTGGAGCCGGGCGACCTGATTTACACCGGCACGCCCGGCCAGACGTCGGCGCTGAAACCCGGCGACGTGGTGGAGGTGGAAATGGAGGGCGTGGGCGTCTTGCGTAACGAGGTGGTCAAGTCGCCATGACAAGTCTCACGACTGCAAGCGATTCCTCCCACGAGCCAACTTTCTCATTTGGTAGGGACGCGTTCCAACCGCGTCCCTGAATTCAGAGTCAAAGGATGGGGACGCGGGTGGAACGCGTCCCTACCAGGTTTTGGATTCAACCTTCCTCTCCGGAAATTCCTTCTGGCAACAGCCTATTTGCCCGACGCGCCGAAAACTGTTTTCAGCAGGTCCGTCGTGCGGGCCACGGGATTTTCGCGAATGCGCTTTTCTTCCTCCGCGACCATTTTGAACAATCCATCCAGCGCCTTGCCGGTGACGTATTTGTCCACGTCCAGGTCTTCGGCCTTGATCAGACCTGTTCCACCCAACAACCCGCCCAAACTGCTGCCGCTGCCCGCTGGCGCCGTCATTCGTTTGTAGTATGCAGTCACGCCCACTTGCTGTGTGGCATTGGTGACCACGGGATAGAATCGCGTAAAGAGATTCGTCTCCGTCACCTGCCGGAAATACTGCGTGGCCGCGTTGTTCGTTCCGGTCAGGATGGATTTCGCGTCGGCGATGGTCATCTGTTTGATGGCGTCGCTGAAAACAGCCGCCGCTTCGGGCACGGCCTTTTCCGCAGCGCTGTTCATGGAACGGACAAAATCATCGGCCAGTTTGTCCTGCTTGAGGGTGCGCAGCGTTTTTTCCACCATGCGCAGTTTTTCCGGCATCGGAATCTTGACGTTCAGGTTGGTCAGAAACCCGCTGTCGCGACCAAGCTGGCTGACGGCGTTTTGCACGCCCTTGGCGAGCGCTTCCTTCAAGCCGCCAATCATCTGATCCTGCGAGAGCGAGTTGAGCGATAGTGCCGCCGTTTGATTCGTGCCGCCTTTGGGCTTGGTTAATCCGAGTCGTTGCAGCAAATCGGCGCGGACGATGACGGCGGACGCGAACAGAACCATGACGAGCGTGAGAACGGTTTTCATAGGGTTGTGGTTGAAGCGTTTCTTCCAGCCGGACCAAGACGAACCATGCCCGACGCTACTCCTTGCCGACCGCTGGCACAACGATTGACTCTCGAAACGCAACGAGGTAGGGACGCAGTCCACCGCGTCCCAAACTTCATTCCTTGTCGGAAAAGAGTGGGACGCGGTGGAACACGTCCCTACCAAGTCACGGCTTGAACAAACGATAGAACCGATTCCCCGTGGGTGGATTGACGATGACGGTCTTGGTCGTGCCGTCGTCTGAGGGTGCGGTGGCGACGTTGCTCCAGTTCACCGAACTGATGTTATTGGTGTTTTGCTGAAGCGTGAAACCCGTCGAAGGCGAAGGCCAGAAAACAGCCACGGTGTTCGTGGTGGTGCGGGCGATGGAGAGCAACGGTGCGCCGGGCGTTTGCACAGCGGCGATGATGCCCCAGAAACCGCCGTCAATCGCATAGTTGCCGCCGCTCATCCTGCCCGCGTCCGGCTGGCCGATGGTGCCGCTGACGGAATACACACCGCCGGTGCTCGTGCCGCCGCCACCGTCAATGGTGAACCAGTCAATGGAGTATTGGGCGAAGGCCGGGAGCGAGCAAAGCAGCGCGGTGCCGAGGAGGAAGGGAATATGTTTCATGGATGTTTGCGGATTCAGGGTTTGCCGATGGTGACTGAGCCGTTGTATGGCCGGAGGGTCATGCGGTTGCTGACGGTGATCGTTTCGTTGTAGTTCGTTGAGCGGATGTGGAGTGTGTCGCCGGCCAAGGCGTTGGTCACGCCCTGCCGCACGGAAAGATAGGGGCCGAAGTTGGCGACACAGGATGGCAGTCCCGCGGGAACCAGGCAGACGCTGGTCTTGTCCACATAAAGATCGGATGGGGGCGCGATCTCGACTGCACGGCAGGCCCGGTAAAGGTTCTCCCTTTGGGCGCTGTTCCACCCGATGTTGATCGCCGCCTGGCTCAGGGCGTCGTTGAGATCGGTCCAGTCGGACGCCGGTTGCAGCAGGTTGGCGTTCGCTTCGTAAAACAATTCGGCCACCGAAAAAATGCCCATGCCGGTGACCGTGCTGCCGTTGAAGGTGTCGCCGTCGGTGAGCAGGTAACCGAGCTTGTTGCCCACGCCGCTGTTCTTATGCACGCCGCCGTGGTCCGAGGGGTTGCTGGGCGGTTGGTAAAGCGGGCTGCCCAGACGATCGGGATCGCCAAGCGTAGGAGGATTTTTCATGCTGCGAATGCGTCCCGCCGGCAGATCCTCGCCCACGTCCCAGCGGACGGTTGGACTGTCGTTGCCGCGAACGTTGGTCAGGTCCACAAACTCGCCCCAGATGTCGGAGAAGGATTCGTTGATGGCTCCCGAGGCGTTTTGATAGATGAGGCCGGATTCGGAATCGGTGACGCCGTGTGTGTATTCGTGGCCGACCACGTCATCCGTCGTCCAGCCATCGCCGAAATCCATCCGAGGCCAGAAACTGTCATACTGTGCGTTGGCCCAGGGGCAGTCGCCGAAAGTATCACAATAACGCACCATGGCCGTTTGGTATTGAGAGAAGGTGACCCAGTTCGTCCGGTCGTGTTCCAAAAGAAAAAACTGGTAGGCGTCGCCAATGCCGTCGTAGGCGCTGTTGACTTCGGCGTTGCCCACTGGCGGCTCGCCCTCGGAGCGAACCCACGGGTAGAACACGCCGGATTCATTCGTTGCGAGGGTAAAGTAGTCGGAAATTCGGCGGTTGAGCGCGGAATGTATCAGTGTGTTTCGGAAAACCACCTGGCCGTCGTGCGCGTCCACGAGCATCTGCTCCGCGCGCCGTCCATTCCAATCCGCCAGCAGCCGAAAATCCCAGGCGAGCCGGATGTGGCCGGATTGGCCGATCACGGCGGGACTGAACAGGACCAGGGCTGGAGCGGTGTTGGAGAACGCGTTGACGGGCGCGCCGGGGGACAGGATTGTTCGCGCGACAGTCACCGCTGCGTCCGCCGTCAACCCAGCAGCGAGAGCGACGCTGCCGTTGTCGAGCCGGTGCAGGTCACGCTCGATGTCGCTGAACACGGCTTCCACACCGCCCTGCGGGCCAATCTGAACGGTCACGTGCGCAGCGAAGACTGGCAGGCCGGCGTAGTGCTGCTGCAAACGCACGTAGTGCCGCACGCCCTGGGATTTTACTTTGACGGGCCGGAAATCCTCGGCGGGCGAAGCGACGCCAAACAGCCGGGCGTGTTGCTGGAGAAACCGCCCGGCAATGAATTCAGGCTGGACCGCATTGGTGACGCCCGCAGGAAAGTGGCCACCCGCTGGAGCGCCGAGGAAACTCAAATGACCGCTCTCGGACCACGTCACGCACGCGTGTTCAGCCGGGGCTGTTGCGACGGCGACCACACCCGGCGCGGTCTTCGCCGAAGCCAGCAGCGCGGCAAGTTCAGCTTCCACTGCCGGCGTGGCCGGGCCTCCGCCGGCATGAGCGGCAGTTGCGAGGCCGAGCCACAGGACAAGTCCGAAAAGACTTGTGGAGCATGGTCGCTGGTGGAGGAAACTTTTCATTGGCCGATGGTGGCCCAGCCGTCGCGCGTGGCGCGCAGGGTGACGGGTTTGTTGATGGTGAACTGCTCGTCGTAACTGCCGGGGCGCAACAGCAGGATGTCGCCAGCCGCGCTGTTGGTCACCCCCCGCCCCACCGTTCGGAGCGGCGCGGTGCTGCGGCCGCTGCTGGCATCCGATCCCGCGCCGCTGATGAACAGGGTGCGCCCGCTGGTGAACTGGCCGCGCCCGCCGCTGGCTGCGGGCTGGCTGGCGGTGTCAGCCAACAGGTCGGCCTGAAGTTCGGTCATCCGGGTTTGCGTCGTGTTTTTGTTGGCGGGATCGTGATACGACATGACATTGGAAAAGGTGTTTATCGCGAGGGTTTGCTCGGCCAGCGTGCAGTTGGCAAAGAGTTTATTGAAGTTGGCGAGGGTGAGCTGGTTGATGTTGGTAAAGCAGAAGTCGCCCGCGGCCTCCTTGAGCGTGTCGGTCAAGTTGTCGTCGCCGACCCAATAACCATTCGTCGTAAGCGTGCAGCCGCCCGTGCCGGGACAACCGCAACCGCCGTGGGTGTGGTTCAATCCGAAGAAATGTCCCACTTCATGAACCACCCACCACGGGCCTGGGTTGACAAAGGCCACCCCCGCGATATCCGCGATTTCATTGGGCGGCACGGGAAAGCCGCCACCACCACCGGTGACCTCGGGCAGGTAAACGTAAACATTCACGGCATTCGAACGAAGGAGGTAAAGGCTGTTGGTTTTGGTGGCGGCCTGAAACTGACCCCAAAGGGGCTGATTCCGGATGTCCAACTCGAGCGTGTTGGCGACGTAATACCACCAACTCGGCCCGTTGGTGCCGCCCTGAAGCGGTCCGCCAATGTTGGTGATCTCCGTGATGCGATAGCGGTAGCCCCGCCAGTAGCTGGCCATCCACTCATTGGCATTCGTGATCGAGGTGTAAAGGAGATCGTCGGTGATGTTAACCGGGCGGTTGCCGCTGGTCGGGTGAACAATCACCTTGACGGATAGACGCAGATCAATGGTTTGCGCAGGGACAGCCAGCGCAGCGAACAGGAGCGCCGCAGTTACGGAGGCAAGTTGAGCTTTCACAGAGCGAGCCTCCCGGTTCACTGCAACGTGACAAGCACCAGCACCAATCCCTTTCCTTCCTTCAATCCGGTCATGGCTTTGCCGAGAATCGCGCCCTGCGCGCGGGCGTGATCGGTGACTTTCATGGCGTGGCCGGGCTTGGCGGACGTGGTGAGCAAATCGCCGGGCTTGATTGCGCCGTTGGTGGTGTCGGCCTGCACATGCACGCGCCCGGTCAATGCCACCTGCTGATCGCCCTCGACGACTCCCTTCTGCTGAAGACTGAGGCCCGGAGTGACTCCACCCGCGCCGCTGATGATGCCCGCCACGCGCCGATCGTATGGCTCGGTGCTGAGTTTCAATTTGCCCGGGTTGTTCTCATCAATAACGACCACGGCGCCTTTCGGCAGGTTCGCCTCCGACATCTTGAACGGCTCGGCAATGTCCGCGCCGCCGGTGATGGTCAGCACCTTCGTGGTCAAGACGCCGTCGGGCGTGAGGCTGACCACGTTGCCGTAATTAGTGTTGTAGATGTTGAGCACGTTCGGCGCGCCTCCCCCGGCCGCGATGTCCCAATACGCCCGGGTTCCTGACTGCAGGCGCAGGCGGGCGTAGTCGCCGTCCTGCGTTTCGCGCAACTCAAGCTGCGGACTGGTGCTTGAGGAATCCATCTCCACCATGACCCGCCCGGTGGTCTTGAAGTTGCCGGACACTTGGAGTTTCTCCGCCGGGCTGGTGGTGCCAATGCCGACATTGCCATTGGCGGCAACACGTATTCGCTCCAGGCCGGCAGTCCGGAAGATCATGTCGTCAGTCCCCAAGTAGCCAATCTGCCCAGGATAGGTTCCAGCGGCGTTTTGAAAATTGATCGCGCCAAGATAGGCCGGCGAGGCGGTGTTGTTCCGCAACTCGATCACTGAACCGAAGGTGTTCGCGGTCGAGTCCAGGCGCACGACGCCCTGTCCCGCGACCACATGCAATGGCCAGGAGGGGGCCGTCGTGCCGATGCCAATCCGCCCGGCCAGGTCCAAGGTCATCGAACTGAGGCCGTTGTTGACGAAGAAATAGAGTGGGTGGGGACTGACAGAACCAAGCCAACAACCGCCTTCATCAAGATATGTGCTGAGGCGGCGGGTTCCGTCCGTATGTTCAATGCCGTAGCCGATACCGGTGGCCACGGTGAGCGCGGTGCCGGGCGTGCTGGTGCCGATACCCACGCGGTTGTTGCCCGGATCAATCGTCAGCGTGCCCGAATCGACCGTCAGGGTCGAAGTCAGCGGCCAGTTGCCGCCGGTGGGCAGCGTAGCGGCATTGAGGTTGCCGCTCAGTTGCGCGGCAGCCAGCGCGCCGGAGAGATTGCCGGAAGTGATGGCATAGGGCGTGGGCGTGAGTTTCTGGCGTGGCGCAAGCGCGGTGAATGCCCCGCTGCCGTTGGTGCGCACGCCGATGTCCAGCCACCGTTCCGCGCCGGTGAACACGCCCGCGCCGAAATCCAGCGTGACGGTGAACAGGCCGTTGCTGACACTGGTGGGTGAATTCGTCAACGGCCCAGCAATTACCGTTGGCCCGCCGCTGGAGTCGTAAATCGTAAATCGCAAGTCGTAAACTCCGTTGGCGACGTTGGTGCCGCTCGTCAGGCGGCCCTGGTAGGTGAAGGCCGTGCCTTGGGCTGCCGCTTCGATGAGACTGGCGACAAGTGCCAGCGTGATGAACAGGATTCGGATTGATGGTTTCATAGTTTGGACCGGGTTGAAGGTTGAGCGTTGCAAGTTCAAAGTTAAAGGATTGCGTGCGATCACGGTTTGACGACCAGCACGTTGTAGGCGGAGTTGGTGACCATATCGACGGCATTCTGGTTGAAGATGGCCCAGCGGCTGCCCGTGTACCAGACGCCAATCGTGTTCGTGTTGTAAGTGCCGCCCGCGCCGCCCGGATTCCAATTGGGCGTGACGATCAGGATGGCGTTGGGGTCACTGTTGCAGAGCGGATGGTCAATGGTGGTGTAGTTGCCCGTGATGTTCCCGGATCCAGCGCGATGAATGAACACCGGGCCCGTGCTGCCGAGGGCCGCGCCCGCCACCCGCACCGCCCCGCCCCCGCGCAGATCGAGTGCGGTGTTGGTCGCCTGGATCATCACGCCGTTGTTGGCGCGCACGGCAAATTGCTTGTTGGTCGTGGAACTGAAGTCGGCCTCGGTGTCATCGGCCCAGACCAGCGCGCCAGCGTGCAGGGCTTTGGCGCGCAGGCCGGCGGCGAAACTATTATTCCCCGTGGCGGTGTTTCGCGCGCCGCCGGGGATGGTCGCGTAGGCACCAGACGCGACGTTGGAATAGCCGCCGCCGATCGTTCCCCCAAGCGCCGAGTTTGAGTTCCCACGACCACCACCGATCGTCGACCACGAGTTCCCGTATTCTGATGAAATAATGTTTTGCTCGCCTCCACCAATCGTTGCGTAGTCGGCGGCGCTCCCGATCATGTTCCCTTGTCCACCTCCGATGGCGCCGTAGTCAGCGAAGTATTGGATCTGGTTGCCCTGGCCTCCGCCGATGAAAGTTCCAGACGCGTTCGTCCCGATGGTGTTGTTGAATCCACCGCCGATTGTTGCGCCGCCGAAATCCGACCCGCCAGACGCACTTCCGATGGAATTGTTCAATCCCCCGCCGATAAAGCCGAAATTTCCGGCGATACTGTGGCGATAATAGGGCGAATAAGCCCCGCCACCCCCACCGGCGATGGTGGCTCCGAGCACCCCGGGGTCCGCGTAATTTGAGGATGTGCCGGCGATCCAATTTGGCGAATCGTCGGAGTTCGGCTCGACCCGCAGCACGCGGGTGCTGTTGACCTTCAGTTCGAGCGGCTGATTGTCG
>CAYIOH010000064.1:0-12151 GCA_964364975.1 uncultured Bifidobacteriaceae bacterium | reverse complement strand
CCTTCCGCCGGCAGCGGTTCGCCCACCAACTCTTCCAGTTCGTGCAGTGGCAGCGCGCCGGAAACTTCCCAGGCCGTCTCGCTTGTGCGCAAGAGCAGCGGTTTTTCCTGATCGAACTCGTCCTGAATCTGGCCGACCAGTTCCTCCAGAATATTTTCCAGCGTCACCAGGCCGAGGGTGCCGCCGTATTCATCCACGACGATGGCGAGGTGCAATTTCCGTTCGAGAAAAAGTTGCAGTAACTTTTCGAGCCGCGCGGTTTCCGGGACGTAAACCAGCTTGCGCGCCACCGGCAACAAATCTGCCCCGGTGCCGGCCTTCGCTCGCAGGGCAAAAAGGTCCTTGATGTGAACGACGCCAAGCGTTTTGTCGAGATTGCCGCTGTCGCAAAGCGGAAAGCGCGAGTAGCGTGTTTTCTCGGCGAGGTCGAGGCACTCGGCGATGGTCGCTTCGGTGTCGAACGCGGTGATTTCCTGGCGCGGCCGCATCACGTCGCGCGCGGTGCGGCGGCGCAATTCGAGCGCGTTCAACAGGATGTGCCGGCCCAGCGCCGTGCCGCCGGATTGCTTCTGAGCCGTGGCGAAAAGCAATCGAAGTTCTTCCTCGGAGTGAGCGCGCTCGGCTTCCGTGGCCGGTTCCAATCCAACCTGCCGGAGCAGCCATTGGGAAAACGAGTTGAGCACGACGACGAACGGATACGAGACGCGATAAAACCACAGCATCGGGTAGGCGATCCACAACGTCGTCGGCAGCGGCTTTTGAATCGCCAGCCACTTGGGCGCCTGTTCGCCCGCGCTGATGTGCAGGAAGGTGATGGCGGAGAAGCCAATGGCAAACGCCAGCACGTGGCGAATTTCCGGCGATTCGATGTTCAGCCAGCCGAACACCGGCTGAAGCAGCGCCGTGAACACCGGCTCGCCAATCCACCCCAGACCCAGGCTGGCCAGCGTGATGCCCAATTGTGCCGCGCTCAGGAAGGCATCCAGCTTCTGCAAGATCAACTGGGCCACCTTCGCCCGGCGATGCCCGAGCCGGACCTGCGGCAGCAACTGCGTGTCGCGTATCTTGACCAGCGCGAATTCCGCCGCGACGAAAAAGCCGTTGAGGGCAACCAGCACCGCCACGGCGGCGATTTTCAAACCGATCAAAATGAGCGCGTTCCAGTCCATGTTACAATTTCACCTCACCGAAAATCGCCTTGAGAATGTCCTCCAGGCTGACGATGCCGACCTCGCGCTGGTCGCGGCCCAGCACCACGGCCAGCCGCTGGCCGCTGCGTTGCATCCGGCGCAATGCGATCTCAAGACGCTGGTCCTCATCCAGATACAACGCCGGCTTCACGTGTTCGACCACGGGCCTGGCCGCGTCCTGGCTGGGCTGAAATAGCAGCGTGTTCAGGGCTACGAGGCCGACGATGCGTTGCTGGCCGTCGCGTGTTTCCAAGACCGGCAATCGTGTAAGTCCGCGTTCGCGCGCCAGCGTCAGCACTTCGCTCGTGGGCGTTTGCCCGCTGACCATGACGGTTTGCGCCAGCGGTTTGGTGATTTGCCGCACGGTCAGGCTTTGCAAATCGAGGACGCGATTGATCATCGCGCGTTCTTCCGAGCTGAAACCCTGCGCGGATTCCTGCATCACCTGCCGCAATTCCTCGCGGTTGCCGAACAGGTGACCGGAAAAAGCCTTGCCGCCCGTCCAGTGGAGGAGGAGGGCGGACACGCGTTCAACCAAAGCCACCAGCGGCCGCAGCGCAAAGTGCATCAACCGGAACGGGCGCGCCGACATCAGGCACAGCCGGTTCGGGTAGGCACGAAAGAGCATCTTCGGCAGCAAATCGAACAGCGCGTAGAACAAAAAAACAATGACGCCGAACACGACCACGAACCAGAAGTGCCGTCCCGCGAACCGCTCGTGCAACGTGGCCACCACCCAGCCGAGGATGACGAAGTTGACCAGCGTATTGCCTACGAGAATCGTCCACAGGAAATTTTCCGGGTTTTCCAGAAAACCGTGCAGCAACCTTGCCGATGGCCGGCCAGCGCGCATTTGTTGCCGCACGCGCAACCGGCTCAACGCAAACACCCCCGCCTCCATGCCGGACAGCAGGAACGACAGCGCCAGGCAGGCGGCGATGACCAGGAAGGTTGAAACGTCGGCTGGCATTCGATTCAACGGAAACATCCAACACTGAATAGCCAACCGCCAACCGCCAATCCGCCGGCATTCGACGGTTCGTTCGATGTTGGACGTTGAATGTTGAATGTTGGATGTTTTCCCATTTGCTCTTATTTCATGTGTTCCACCAGCAACTCTCTCACGCGCCGCTCATCCGTCACCTGCGCCGTGAGCTTCAGCCCGCGGAACGCCGCGGATTCACCCGGACCGGGCACGACGCCGATCAGGTGCGTCAGCAATCCACCCATCGTTTCGACCTCGGGCACTTCGCCCAACGACGGATATTCGCGCCGGAAATCGTCCAGCCGCATCGTGCCGTTCACGCGCCAGCGGCCCGCGCCGAGTTTCTCCATCACGAACCCTTCGGATTCCACTTCGCCGCTGATCTTCCCGACGAGTTCGCCGAGAATGTCTTCCAAGGTTACCAAGCCAGCCGTGCCACCGAATTCATCGAGCACGATGGCCATGCCGCGCTGCTGGCGCTGCATGCTCTTGAGCAGTTGCAGCAGATTCATGGACTCCGGCACAAACGACGGGAACTCGATGGCGTCGGCCAGATCAATTTGCGGGTCGAGCAGCAGCGCGCGGGTGTTCAGGATGCCGATGATGGTGTCGGGCGTTTCGTCATACATCGGCAGGCGGCGATGTTTGAATTTGCGCGCGGCTTCGATCATTTCCTCCACCGACGAATCGTCGGAAATGCACGCCATGCGCGAGCGCGGCTTCATCACGTCCTTGGCCGTGCGGTGGTCGAGGCTGATGATTTGCAGGATGATTTCCTTTTCCGCCTCGGCCAGCGTCCCCTGCTGTGTGGCGAGCTCGAGCAACTCCTGATAATCCGCGTCGGTCAGCGCGGCGTGCGGCTTGATGGATTGCGGCACGACGAGTTTGAGAATCGTCTCGTTCAACTTCTGCGCGAGCCAGCGCAACGGCAGCGCGAGCTTCTCAAAAATCAACAAAGCCGGCGCCACGCGTAGCGACCATTGTTCCGGCTGGCGCACCGCAAGCGTCTTGGGCAACACCTCGCCGCCGATGAGAATCACCGCGAGCAGACCGATCACCGTGGTCACCATCGGCCAATGTTCGTTGAACGCCATCCAGAGCGCGATGGCGAGCATGGCGGCGGTGGCAAACGTATTGCCCAGCACCATCGCCGCGAGCAGGTCCTGGGGATGATCGAGCAGCCGCGCGACGATGCCACCGCGACGCGGATGCCGTTCCGCAAGCTGGCGCGCCTGCCATTTGCCGAGGGAAAACAGCGCCGTCTCCGCCAGCGCAAAAAAGAAACTCGCGCCCGCGAATATCAAGACCGCCATCGCCGCCATCAACGGCGCTCGTTCCATGCGTGCAGCATGAGGGAAACGGGGCGGAGGAAAAAGTCCAAAGTGGCGAGAGGTAGGGATGCGTTCCACCGCGTCCCTGACTTCTCTGCAAAAAGAGGGGACGCGGTGGAACGCGTCCCTACCAAACGCAATGTGTGCGTCCTAATTCTTCTTGAGCCGGAAGAATTGCGGCGCGGCAGTGATGGGTTTCGTGTAAGGACTCGTCGCGCTCGCCTCGGCGAAGCCTCCGGCGCAGCCCGGCCCGGGAAGGTTGGTGAACGTGCCGGTGCTGGCTGCGGCGAATATACCCCGGCAGGGAAATGCTGGTTTCCAGTCGTTCTGGTTACAGCGGCGGGTTGGCAACGGATCGCCCTAAATATTTTCCGTGCTTGCGCCGTCTGCATGGCTCGTCAATCGTTACGCATGGGCAAAGTCCGTCGTGCCGGCTATATTTTGGAATGGTTTATCGGTGATCACGTACCGCGCCACATTCACGTTTACAATGACAAACGCCGGCTCATCGGGCGATTGGACCTGGACCGGCTGGTGGGCGTTGAAGGCTGGACGCCGGACCGAAAGCTCGTTAAGCTGATTCAAGATTTGAAAGACGAAGGCCGCTTATGAAAACATCCGTGCGACTCAAAAAGCCCTATGGCAAAGGCACGTTTTCCCGAATGCGTCACGCCCGCTATCTCGGTTGGGAGGACGCCTTCGACGTGGAGTTTGAAGACGGTCTCTGTTTTCTTGAACCCCATTCGGCCATCCGCAAGGCCAACAAAATTTCATCCAAGGCCGTGCCGGAAAATGTGGAAGTGGACGACGACCTCGGCAGCCATTTCAAGGTGACCTATGACACGGGCGAAATCGCGGAAGTTCCCTGGTCATTCATCCGCGAACTGCCGCCGCGGAAATCATAGCTAGTACTTCTTGAGCCGGAAGAATTGCGGCGCGGCGGTGATGGGATTGGTGTAAGGACTCGTCGCGCCGGGCAGATTGGTGAACGTGCCCGTGCAGGCCGGCGCGGTTTGCAAACTGAATCCGCCATTGGTCCAACTCAGCACCAGATCATTGTTCAGCATTTGAAAATCCAGATAGACGGGTGGGATGCTCGAAGAGTATTTGATCGTCGCGTAATCGAAATAACTAGTACCGCTGCCGGTCGAATATCCCGTGACGAACACGTTGCCGCTGCCGTCCACCGCTACAGCAAAGGCGTAGTCAACGCTGTTCGGCGGTCCGTCGTAACGATTCGTCCACAATGGAACGCCCGTGCTCGCATATCCGATCGTCGCGTAGTCCGCCACACCGTTTGTGGCATACGAGTACCCGGTCACGAACACGTTGCCGGCGCCGTCCACCGCTACCGCTCTGGCTATGTCATCGTCATTCCCCGGCCCGTTGTAACGATTCGTCCACAGCGGCACGCCAGCACCCGAGTAGGCAACCGTCGCATAATCAAAAAAACTGCCATCCGACGATTGCCCTGCTACGAACACATTACCGCTACCGTCCACCGCTATCGCGTTGGCGCAATCATCACCGTTCCCTGTTCCATTGTAGCGGTTAGTCCACAGCGGTACACCTGCGCCCGAATAGGCAATGGTCGCGTAGTCGTAAAAACTACCGCTGCCAACCGATTGCCCGGTCACGAATAGATTGCCACTGTCATCCGTTGCCACTGCAAAAGCAAAGTCATCGCCATTGCCTGGCCCGCTGTAACGATTCGTCCACATCGGTACGCCCGCACTCGAATACTTGATGGTCACGTAATCACTCTCCGAACCCCCTGTTACGACAACGTTGCCGCTGCCGTCCACCACCAAGTCGCGAGCTTCGTCATTCCCGTTGCCCGATCCGTTGTAACGATTAGTCCAAAGCGGCGCACCAGCGCTTGAATACGCGATCGTTGCGTAATCCTCAGAACTGCCGCTGCCGACAGAATATCCCGTCACGAAAACGTTGCCGCCGCCATCCACCACGACCCTGTAGGGAATGTCATAGTTGTTCCCTGGCCCATTGTAATAATTCGTCCACAACGGTACGCCAGTACTCGAATACGCGATAGTCGCGTAATTGTTAGCACTGCCGCTGACATACGAACTCCCTGTTACGAAAACGTTGCCGCTGACGTCCACCGCCGCCGCGTAGGCGTAGTCGCTGCTGTTCCCCGGCCCGTTGAAACGATTGGTCCACAACGGCACACCCGCACTCGAATATTTGATCGTCAAGTAATCGGTAGAACTGCTGCCACTCGAACCACCCGTCACAAATACGTTGCCGTCGCCGTCAACCACCGCGGCTCGGCAATAGTCACCGCCGATCCCGGGCCCGTTATATCGGTTTGTCCAAAGCGGCACGCCGCCTTGGGCAGAAACTCGTGGCGTGAGCGCGGCCAGCGCGCCGAACAGCAGCAAGGAGAGCAAGAGTGCGTGTCTGAGGGTGGATTTTATCAGGGTGGATTTTATCAGCCTTGATTCCATGCGCAGAGCGTGGCAGAAGCGGGACAGGGATGCAAGCTAAAACGTGCCATTGGAGGGCACAATGGTCGAGGTCGCGCAGCGTCTTGGACTGCGGCAGTCCTCTGCCGCTTTTGATTTGCAGGTGGCCGTTCGAAAAGCGCCAGAGGGCTGGCGCACTCCAAAACCTTGCGGTAGTTCGACAGGCTCATGGCACACGGGACTTGTGCAACTCGTCCCTCCGGAATGTGTTCACGCCACGCGCTACTTTCCCATCAAATGCTCCAACACCAATTGATCAAGCGCCTGGTAATTCCGGTCGGCGATCAAGGCTTGGGCTTTCTTCTCGGGGTAGGTGCGGGCTTTCTTCACGAGCTTGAGGAACGTGCGCCGGCTGTTGTCCAAATGCGCCAGCCAGTGCTTCACCTTCGTGGGCCGGAACGGATGCACGTCAAAGCAGACGTATTCGCCGCGTTTGCCGTAGCCGTTGCGTTCGAGCGCGCGGACTTGATTGAAGGCGACGCGCAGGTTCGCGCTGCCGAACGGCTTGTCCTGGTCTAACTTCAACCCGTTCTGATCGTTGAGGTGCAGCGACCAGAGTTTTCCGAACGAGCAGGCGAAATCAATTTCATCCGACGGATCGAGGCCCGCGAGAATGGCGTGGGCGGATTCGATGAGGCAACCGACGCGTTTCGGGTCGCGCGTGAGTTGCGCGATGGCGAGCGCGTGGCCGATGGTCGGGATGTAAGCGTGGTCCATCGGCTCGTTCGGTTTCGGTTCGATGGAAAGGCGGATTTTCTTGTCATGCGCCAGCATCTTGTCGAGCGCCTGGACGAGCAGTTCAGTGCTGCGCCGGCCATTCTTGGCTTCGCGCAGGTAAGTACCCTCGCGCGCGAGCCAGAGCACGACGAGGTCCGTGCCGAGATAGTTCGCGATGTCAATGCAGCGGAGCGAGCGTTCGATGGCGTATGCGCGGCAACTCGCATCGTTGCTCGTGTAAGCGCCGTCAATCGTCATCGGGCTGAACCACAGGCGCGGCGCGACCATTTCAGCGGCGACGCCGGCGTCGGCGAGTTTCTTCTTCAATTCGCGGGTTTCCTTGCGAAGTTGCGCGTCGGACTTGCCGTCAATGTCCGGCACAGCGTCGTCGTCGTGGAACATCATCGCGTCGAAGCCGAGCTTTTTGAGCTGGGCGAGTTTCCAATCGAAGGTTTGCGCGGGCCGCGTGGTCGGGCCGTAAGGGTCCTGGCCTTCGCTGAGATTCCACGGGCCGAAACAGAATTTGTATTGGTGTGCTTTTGCCATAGGACCGGAAGCGTAGCGGGGCGCCGCGAAATTTCAACATGGAAAAAATCATCGCCAGCGCGAATGGGTTGAATATCATCGGTTCAATCGAAGCGATGCGAACACAAACAAAGACAAGCCCTCACCCCGGCC
Source organism: uncultured Bifidobacteriaceae bacterium (assembly GCA_964364975.1). Lineage (GTDB taxonomy): Bacteria > Verrucomicrobiota > Verrucomicrobiia > Limisphaerales > JADLHS01 > JALOTT01. The sequence goes on along the minus strand of CAYIOH010000064.1, from coordinate 4,764 downwards.
CTCTCCCATCCAATGGGAGAGGGAGAATTGAAACCAGACTGTCGGCGAAACGGATGTTTTTGGGACTTTCGTGAGGCCGGCTTTGCTGTTCCCTCGCCCTCAAGGCGAGGGTGAGGGCGAGCGTTCATCATTTTTGAATCGTGATACTGCACCTGACCCCGACACATGAATCCAATTCTTTACGAAATTAACACCCGCTGCTGGCTGAGAGACTTGTCTGATGCACGCGGGCGCAAGGTCACGTTGGCGAACGTGCCTGATGACGAGTTCGCCCGTTGGCAGGGGCAGGGTTTCACTCACCTCTGGCTCATGGGCGTGTGGACCACCGGCCCGAAGTGCCGCGCGCTGTCGCTGTCCGAACCGAATCTGGTCCGGACCTACGACGAAATCCTCCCCGGCTGGCGCGATGAGGACGTGGGCGGGTCGCCCTACGCCATTGCTGAATATAAAGTACCGCGCGCGCTGGGCGGCGAGTCGGGGCTGGCAGAATTCCGCCAAAAACTTCACGCGCACGGTTTGAAGCTCGTGCTGGATTTCGTATCGAACCATCTCGGCCTCGATCATCGCTGGCTGCGCGAGCGCCCGGAATTGTTCGTGCAAAGTCCGGTGGAAGTGCCGGGCACGTTCGCGCAGGAAACGACGACAGGTGTCCGCTGGCTGGCGCACGGCAAAGACCCGTATTTCCTGCCGTGGAATGACACAGCGCAACTCGACTGCCGGCGTTTTAGCGCGCGCGCGGCGATGAAGGAACTGTTGCTGTCAGTGGCCGCGCGCTGCGACGGCGTGCGCTGCGACATGGCGATGCTGCTGCTCAACGAGGTGTTCGCAAAAACATGGGAAGATTTTCCTTACGCGACGGAAACCTGCGAGCGCGAGTTTTGGTCCGAAGCGATTTCCGCGGTCAAACATCGCCATCCGGAGTTCGTGTTTCTGGCGGAAGTGTATTGGGACCTGGAGGCGCGCATGCAGGAACTGGGTTTTGATTATACCTACGACAAGCGGCTTTACGACGAATTGTTCTGGCGCAATGCGGCTGGCACCCAGCGGCGGTTGCTCGGCGCGTCGCGCGAATTCATCGCCGCGAGCGCGCACTTCCTGGAAAACCACGACGAGCCGCGCATCACCTCGCAGCTTTCGCCGGCGGAACATCGCGCGGCAGCGCTGGTGATGCTGGGTCTGCCCGGGATGCGATTTTTGCACGAAGGCCAGTTGACCGGTGCGCGAGTGAAGGTTCCCGTGCAACTGGCACGACGACCCGTTGAGCCGGCTGACCCGGAAGTGGCGAATATCTACGACGAGTTGCTCACAGTCCTTCAGCGCACCGCCGTGGGATGCGGACAGGCCGAGGCATTGTCGCCGCGCGCGGCGTGGCCGGATAATCCCACGTCCGTGAATTTTATCATTGTGCAGTGGCTGGCGCAGTCGCCGGAGTTCGATCTTGTGGTCGTGAACCTCGCGCCACATCGCAGCCAGTGCTACGCGCCGCTCACCGTGCCGGAACTTTCCGAGTACAACTGGTCCATACGCGACCTGCTCGGCCCGGAACGCCGCGAACGGTTCGGCGCGGATCTGGCTGAGCAGGGACTTTACCTCGATTTGCCGGCGCACGGGGCGCAGGTTTTCCACTTCGAGCCGGTGCGCTAGACTGTTCTCTCCTCCTCGTTCTCACCTCCGATTGATCGGCAATTTCGAGGACAAATAACGCCCGCAAAGCCCAGCTTATCCTTGAACCACTCAGAATTTTGAAATGAATTATTGCACCGGGGGTTGCTTTGGGTGAAAAATGAATAAATTTTAGCCAGCGCAGCGCAGAATTACGAACAACACAGATGACGAGCATCGCAGCCAAGCCAGCAAACGTGGGACGCGCCCGACGGACGGCGCCGCCGGCGCAAGGGTTGTACGATCCGAGGTTCGAGCATGACTCCTGCGGCGTCGGCTTCGTCGTGAACGTCAAGGGCAGGAAAACCCACGCCATCGTTCGTGACGCGCTGACTATTCTCATCAATCTCCGCCACCGTGGCGCTTGCGGTTGTGAAAACAACACCGGCGACGGCGCAGGCATTTTGGTGCAAATGCCGCATGGCTTCCTGCAGCAGGTGTGCGACGAAGCGAAGATCCAGTTGCCGGACGAGAAGCATTACGGCTGCGGGCTGGTCTTTCTGCCGCCGGATCACGAGCAGCGGCGCCAATGCGAGGCGGCGTTCGAAGCCATCGTTCGTGAGGAGAGCCAACGGTTTCTCGGCTGGCGCAATGTCCCGACCAACAACGGCACGCTGGGCGAAACTGCGAAAGCCAGCGAACCGGTCATCCGCCAGGCGTTCATTGGCCGCGACGCGAAGATTACTGACGACTTGGCGTTCGAGCGAAAGCTCTACATCATCCGGCGCCGCGCTGACAATATGATTCGGTACGGGGGCAACGAATTTGGCAAGTGGTTTTACATCCCGAGCCTGTCGCATCGCACGCTGGTTTACAAAGGCATGCTCATGGCCGAGCAACTTGGACCGTATTTCCCCGAGCTGGACGATCCGCTGATGCAGAGCGCGCTGGCGCTGGTCCACTCGCGGTTCAGCACGAACACCTTTCCGAGTTGGGATCGCGCGCATCCGTATCGCTACATCGCGCACAACGGCGAGATCAACACGCTCCGCGGCAACATCAACTGGGTCCACGCCCGCCAGGCGCTCTTCAAGTCCGGCCTCTTCGGCGACGACCTGAAGAAAGTTCTTCCGACGATCTGCCCGGATGGCAGCGACTCGGCAATGTTCGACAACTGCCTCGAGATGCTCGTCCTCAGCGGTCGAAGCTTGCCGCACGCGATGATGATGATGATCCCGGAACCGTGGCAGCATCACGAGACGATGAGCGAGGCGAAGAAGGCGTTTTACAAGTTCCACCGCTTCCTCATGGAGCCGTGGGATGGCCCGGCCTCGATCTCGTTCACCGACGGCATCCGCATCGGCGCGGTGCTCGACCGCAACGGGCTCCGGCCCTCGCGCTACTATGTGACGAAGGACGACACGCTCGTGCTGGCGTCGGAAGTCGGCGTGCTGGATTTTCCCGCAGACCGCATCCAAGCGAAGGGCCGCCTGCAGCCGGGCCGCATGCTTCTGGTGGACACCGAGGAGGGCCGCATCGTCGCGGACGAAGAACTGAAGGAAAATATCGCGAAAGAGAAACCTTATCGCACCTGGTTGAACAAGCATGTGGTCAGCGCTGAGGACCTGCCCGAGGCGCCCGTATTGCCCAAGCCCGACAAACCGACGCTCGTCAAACTTCAGCGCGCGTTTGGTTACACCTTCGAGGACGAGCGATTCATCCTCATGCCGATGGCGACGGACGGCGTCGAACCGCTCGGCTCGATGGGCACGGACACGCCGCTGGCGGTGCTCTCAGACAAGCCGCAACTGCTTTACAACTACTTCAAGCAGCTCTTCGCGCAGGTCACGAACCCGCCGATTGACTACCTGCGCGAGGCCATCATTACTTCGACCGAGACGGCACTCGGCGCGGAAGGCAACCTGCTTGAGCCGACGCCCGAGAGCTGTCGCTTCCTCAAGTTCGAGACGCCAATTCTGCCGAATGAGGAACTTGCGCAGATCCAGCACCTCAGCCACCCCGGCTTCAAATCCGTCGTGCTGCCGATAGTGTTCCCGGCTTCCAAGGGCGGCGTCGGTTTGGAGCAGGCACTGGCCGGACTTTACCGGAAGGCGGACCAGGCCATCGCTTCCGGCGCCAACATCCTCATCATGTCCGATCGCAGCATGGACCGGGAGCACGCGCCGATTCCTGCGCTGCTCGCGGTTGCCGGCTTGCACCATCATCTCATCCGCTCCGGCACACGGACGCGCGCCAGCCTGGTGCTCGAATCCGGCGAACCGCGCGAGGTGCATCACTTCGCGCTGCTCATCGGCTACGGCGTGAGTGCCATCAACCCTTACGTCTCCTTCGAGACGCTCGACGATCTGATCCACGAGGGCTTGCTGGAGAACATCGGCCGTGAGAAGGCGTTCAAGAATTACATCAAGGCTGCCGTCAAGGGCGTGCTCAAGGTCACGTCGAAGATGGGCATCTCGACGATCCAAAGCTATCGCGGCGCTCAGATCTTCGAAGCCATCGGACTTAACTCGACTTTCATCGAGAAGTATTTCACCTGGACGCCGTCACGCATCCAGGGCATTGGCATTGAGGAAGTGGCGAAGGAAGTTTTGCTCCGCCATGACGCTGCGTTCGCGGAGCGCGGCAACGGCTCGCACGCGCTCGATGCGGGCGGCCAGTACCAGTGGCGCAGCGATGGCGAGTTCCACCTGTTCAACCCGACGACGATTCACAAACTGCAGCAGGCGGTGCGCAACAGCGACTACGCGGCGTTCAAGGAGTTCTCCGAGGCCGTCAACAATCAGGCGCGGAATCTTTGTACGCTCCGCGGCTTGTTCGATCTCAAGTTCGCGCCCAAGCCAATCCCGCTGGACGAAGTCGAGCCGGTCGAAAGCATCCTGCGGCGCTTTAAGACCGGCGCCATGAGCTACGGCTCGATCAGTCAGGAAGCGCACGAGACGCATCCCCATCACCGCGACGAGTCCGAAGATCAGCGCGTAGAGCCCGTAGTTGATGATCATCCGGACGAAGGCGGGGTCGATCGCCCGCTCCGCCGATTCCTCCGGCGGTGTTTCGCTCAGGCTGAACGGGACGTTTGCGACCTCGAGCTGGTCCCCGCGCTGCTCGTTGAAGCCGATCGCGTTTTTCACCAGCGCGGCGATC
>CAYIOH010000063.1:0-12170 GCA_964364975.1 uncultured Bifidobacteriaceae bacterium | reverse complement strand
TGGTGGCCACGTGGAACTCAGCGGCGGGGAGGGTGGCAGAGAGGGTGGCGATGCTGATGAATGCGATGATGGTTGTTCTCATGATCTGGTCTCCGATGGTGCTGGCGTTTGCCTGGTGGTGATTCTGGAGGAAACCGGGTTCCCAGTTCAAGCCCAGCAAAGTGAATCGCAAGGTAGGGAACGGCGCGCACAGAGTAACGCGCCCTACCAGCGTGCCCGGTTGAATTCGGGCCGCCACCCGTTTCTCGCTCGCGCTCGTGAAGACTTTCAGGTAAGACCAGCCTCAACACAGACACCGACATGGAAACACCACTCACACCTTTGGAATTCGCGCGTCGCGCACGCAAGCTCTACGCCGACCGCGAGGCGGTCGTGGATGGCCCGCTGCGGTTGACCTATCAACAGTTCTTCGATCGCTGCAACCGCTGGTCGGCGGCGCTGCAACGGCTCGGCGTGCGCCAGGGCGATCGCGTGGCCTACGTCGCGTCGAACACGCACGCGCAACTCGAATCCTTCTATGCCGTGCCGCAGATTGGCGCCGTCATCGTGCCGATCAACTACCGCCTGACCGCGGAGGACTTCGCCTACATCATCGGCCACAGCGGCGCGCGGGTGGTGTGCGCGCACTTGGATTATCTCGACACGGTGGACCGCATCCGCGGGCAGGTACCGAACGTCGAACACTTCGTCGCGCTGGAGGGCGGTAAAGCCGGGTGGCTGGATTACGAAGCGACGCTCGCCGCCGCGCAGCCGGACTTTGTGCGGCCGGATATTCGGGAGAGCGACCTCCTTGCGCTCAACTACACCAGCGGCACGACGGCGCGGCCCAAGGGCGTGATGATCACCCACCGCAACGCCTGGCTCAATGTCGTCGGCACGCTCGTGCACCTGCACATGACCTGCGCCGACCGCTATCTCTGGACGCTCCCGATGTTCCACGCCAACGGCTGGACTTTTGTCTGGATCGTCACGGCGGTTGGTGGCACGCACGTCTGCCTGCGCAAAGTTGAGCCACAAGCAGTCTTCGAGAATATCGCCCGGGAGTCCGTGACTCTGCTCTGTGCGGCGCCAACCATCCTCATCGGCATCGCGAACGCGCCGGAAGAATTGCGCCGCCTCGCGCCGCGCGGCGTGCGGGTGTTGACCGCGGGCGCCCCGCCGGCCGCCGCAACCATCGAGCGCGTCGAGGGCGAGCTTGGATGGGAAATCACTCAAGTCTATGGGCTGACCGAAGTGTCGCCGTTTATTTCCATCTGCGAACCGCGACCGGAACACGCGGGACTCGATGCGCGCGCCCGCGCCGAAATCAAGGCGCGCCAGGGTGTCGAACTGCTGACCTCCGGCGATCTCCGGGTGGTGGACGAGCAAGGCCGTGAAGTCCCGCGCGACGGCCAGACGCTGGGCGAGATCGTCGTGCATGGCAACGCGGTGATGGCCGGTTACTATCGGGATGCGGAGGGTACCGCCCAGGCAATTCGCGACGGCTGGTTCCACAGCGGCGACGCGGCGGTCGTGCATCCCGACGGTTATCTCGAAATCCGCGACCGGCTCAAGGACGTCATCATCAGCGGCGGCGAGAACATTTCATCCGTTGAAGTCGAAGGTGTGCTGTTGCGGCATCCCGCCGTGCAGGAAGTGGCCGTGGTGGGCGTGCCGCACGAGAAGTGGGGCGAGGCGCCGCAAGCCTTTGTCGTTTTCAGGGCCGGCGCGGCGGCGACCGACACTGAGTTGCGGCAGTTTGCGCGGGACCACCTGGCGCATTTCAAAGTCCCGCAGGGCTTCACGTTCGTTGCCGAGCTGCCGAAGACCGCCACCGGGAAGATTCAGAAATACATTCTGCGGGGCGGCCGCCCGAATTTTGCCCGGCAATGACCGTCGCCGACTCGGGGAAGTCCGAAGTGCGGGTTCCGAAGCGCAATCAGTCCGATAATCGAAAATCGGCATTCGTCATATTCCCACCCCGGGCTTCTTCAACTGCGATGACCAACCGCCCTGACAAGAGTCGGGGTTGATGTCGCCGGCCAAATCCAGCCGCCGGTCAGGACTGCGGATGAAACGGGAAATCGGTGTAACCCCGCGCATCCGGCGCCGACCACACCTTCATGTCCGCCGGTGGATTCAACTCCCATCCGTTCGCGAAGCGCTCCACCAGATCCGGATTGCTCAGGAAGGGCCGGCCGAACGCGATGAGGTCCGCCGCGCCGGAGGCAATCGCCGCCTCGGCCGTTTCCTGCGTGTAGCCGCAATTCCCCATCAGCGGCCCGGCAAACACGGCGCGAAATTCGGCGAGCGTCATCGGCTTGCCCTGCTCGTGAAAACCAATCGCCAGCCCGTCCAACACGTGCAGATAAGCCAGCCCGAAGGAGTTCAATTGCCGCGCGGCATACGTGAAGGTTTCCCGGAAATCCGGCGACCCCATGTCGTTGAAATTCCCATTGGGCGAGAGGCGCACCCCGACGCGGTCCGCCGGGCAGACGGTGAGAATGGCCGCGACGATTTCCTTCAGGAAACGGAACCGGTTCTCGACGCTGCCGCCGTATTGATCCGTCCGCTGATTCGTCTTCGACTGGAGGAACTGGTCAATCAAGTAGCCGTTGGCCGCGTGAATTTCCACGCCGTCAAACCCGGCGGCCTTCGCCCGCTCCGCCGCCCGCCGGTAATCCTCCACCACCGCGGCGACCTCCGCCGTCTCCAGCGCACGCGGCGACTCGTAAGGCAGCTTGCCCTGCGGCGTGCGGAGGTGGTCGCCGTTAATTTTGATGGCCGAGGCCGACACTGCCGGCTGCCCGCCATGAAAACTGCTGTGCGAGGCGCGGCCGCAGTGCCAGAGCTGAAGAAACACCGGCGCGCCACGGGCGTGAAGCGCGGTGACAATTTTCCTCCAGCCGGAAACCTGGGCGTCGTTGTAAATGCCCGGCGAATCCACCCAGCCAAGGCCCTGTTCGGAGATGCTCGCCGCCTCGGCGATGATCAGCCCGGCCGAGGCTCGTTGCGTGTAGTATTCCACCATCAAATCGTTCGGTACGCGTTCGCGTCCGGCCCGGGCGCGCGTCAGCGGGGCCATGACCACGCGGTTGCGCAAGGCCAGCCCGCGCAAGTCAAAGGCTGAAAGCAAATGGGGCGAGTGAGTTTTTGTGGAAGCTGTCGTCATGATTTGTTTGGTGTTAATTCAGTGCGGCGCTCATTTGGCCGACGGTTCTGGCCGCAAACGCCTGCGTAGTCTAGCTGGCTCTGGATCCTTCGCAAGATACCCTTCCCGCTTGCCTGGCAATTACGCCTTCAAATCGTCCGCAATGTTTGAGGGTTTACAATTCTCCTTTAAGTTGAGCGCGTTGGGAACGCGCCAGACGACCTGTACCAAGGTTCAACTTATCGCAAAGCCCGGCTTCCATTTTTCGTCCTCGCAAATCCAGTTAACCCAGATCTCGGCGTCCGTGCCGGTCTGGAGCGTGGCGAAGTTCCGCGTTCGCCGATAGCGCGGCGAACTGAGCAGCGTCACAGTCATTTCGCTTTTCGAGAATCTTCACCTTTGCTTTTGTTTCCACCGGCATTGAATCGGATCACCGTAAACTCCAGTGTTTCGTCCAGGCGAAAGCCAGATTTCTGAATTTCCCTTGCAATCTCCGGGATGTGGGCCGCTCCCCACGGCACGATGAGAATCTCCGATTCGGAAAGCCGGGCCCGGATTTCTCCCAAGAGATGCCGATTGCGCTTCCTGAGCAGATCATCCCAGAATTTCTCCTCGAACCGGGCCGGCGGCGAGTATTGCAGCAGCGTCCGGATGGTGTCGAGGTTCACACCCTTCGAATGAACCAGCATGACCACATTCATAAAATCTATCGTGTTCGTGGTGAACTCTTCGACATCCACATCAGCGTGAACCATTTCGCCACGGGGTTTGAACTCCTCCACCTGCTCGGTCAGGCCGAGGGAGGCGGCCATTCGTTGGTAAGCGATTTTGTTCGTAAGCAGATTCCGGTTATCCGTCACTCCTTCCATCAGAATGGTCGAGTTGGTCGGGAACGATCGCGAAAGCTTCCGGTAGAAAGCGGATTCGCCGACGTGCGACATCGGAATCAACTGGATCGTCTTGCCGTCGTTGCGAACGTAATTCCTCACCTGCACCGTCAAACCGCCGGGACGCAGGGCCACGAAGCCTTCGCTGAAATGATCCACGGCCAATGCGGCGCAAGTGAAAAGATAAACAACCACGGCGGGCAGCAAGATGAAAACGTTCACCAAGACAAACACCGCCAAGTTCAGCCAGCTAAAGCGCCGGGTTTCAAGCTGCTTCGCTGCCACCGGCGGCCAGCGGAGCGTGAACCCGCCTTGAACCCGGTGGAGAATCCATAGACCGAGGATGACCTGACCGAGCGAGATGGCCCAGGCAATCTGCTGCATCCGGCTGTAGAAAAAGATCATCAGTGGGGCTGCTACGAGTAGCGCCACGGGATTGAAAAGTGTGACAGGGATGAACAGCCGCTTGGGGATCATGGGAGTAAGTCCCATCAGGACGTAGATCACAATCGCCATGAGGATGGCGAGAAGAAACACCAACCCGCGGATTACTGCCAAGAGATGAAGATTGAAAAAAACGATCAAAGAGTCATCCACCAGGGAAACGACTGCATCGGCTAGAAACAGTCCGAGGCACAGGCTCAACAGGAGGGCGAGAATCTGTCGCATAACCGGCGCCTTTTGAGCGGGGGGCGGAGGCGCGACGACCGGTGGAGGCGGAGCACCGATCACCGGCGGCTGAGATGCTGGCAACGGCGGGGGCACACCACCTGCCGCTGGCTTGTCCTTGAACGACTCGCTTTTGGGGTCCGGTTGCATCGGGTTATGAAATGAGAGTCACATTTCGCGGAGCGAAAGGGCGAAGCCCGACCGAGCGTGCAGCGAGGGAGTCCACGCGCGGTCGCGGATGGCGGGCAGCCATACAGATCGTCCGTTCGCGTAAAAGGCCTTCTGCCTCACGCGACAGGCATCGTAGTCCGCAGCGGGGTTTAGGCAAGCAGGAAGCAAAAGTTGAAAGCGGGGATTCTTACAGAAGGTAACGAAGTGAACAAAGGGAGAAGGGAAATCAACGTGTCAGCTTTGGTGAATAATGAGTGCATGTCGGGATGCTACAGAAAAGACCGAAGGAAACGAAGAGTGGACATAGGTCTTCGGTCACTTTGTTTCCTTTGTTAGCTTCTGTGAAAATGGTTCCGTCGTCTGTCATTGGTCTTGTGCCTGACGGAAAAGGGTGTGACAATGCGCCCGGACTCGATTTAGAAACGGACCATGCGCAGAACAAAAACCACTCATCGGCCATGAAAAAACTTCACCGCAGAAAATTTCTCAAAGACACCCTCGCCGCCGCCACGGGTTTGGCGGTCGCGCCCACCTTCATCCCGTCGTCGGCCCTGGGGCTGGGCGGCGCGGTGGCGCCGAGCGAGCGCATTGTGCTGGGCGGCATCGGCATTGGCGGCCGGGGCCGGGATGATTTGCGCGCGATGCTGCCCGAGAAGGACGTGCAGTTCGTCGCCAACTGCGATCCTCAGAGGTCGCGACGGGAGACCGTGAAGCGACTCGTGGACGAGCATTATGGCAACACCGATTGCAAGCTCTACCACGACATACGCGAGTTTCTCGCAGAGCGCACGGACATTGACGCGATCCTGAGCGCGACCGGCGATCGCTGGCACGCGCTGGCGGCCATCTGGGCGATGCGCGCGGGCAAGGATATTTATTCCGAGAAGCCGTCTTCCATGACCATCGCCGAGGGCCGCGCCGTGGCGGATACGGCGAAGCGTTACGGCCGCGTTTATCAAACCGGCACGCAACGATTGAGCGAGGCGAATCATGTCTATGCCATCGAACTGGCGCGCACCGGACGACTCGGCCAGGTTCATACGGCCTACGCGCACATTGCGCCTTGGGATGCGGCCGAGATGCGGCACGACTGGCTGCCGGGAAAACCCGAACCGTCCAAAGAGGAATCCGATTGGGACCTCTGGCTCGGCCCGTGTCCGTGGCGGCCTTACAATCCGGAATACACTCGCGGCGGCTGGCGCGGGCACTACGACTTCCACACCAGTTGCATTGGCGAATGGGGCGCGCACACGTTTGCCCAGGCGCAGGCCGGACTCGGCATGTTGCACACCTCGCCCGTCCACTACGAATACGTCAACAACATCAGCGGCGACGGCATGGTGACGCGGTTTGCCAACGGCGTGAAGCTCATCCTGTCGCGCGGCGACAAACATTGGCATGGCTCCTGTGGCGAACGATTCGACGGGCCCGAAGGCTGGGTCGGTGCCGCCGACGGCTATCGGAAGACCGAGGCGTCCTCGCCCAAGTTGCTGGCGGATTTCGACAAGGTGGTTCACGAATACCAGATGCGGACGCAACGGGCCATGAGTCACACCCGCAATTTCCTCGACTGCGTGAAATCGCGCCAGTTGCCGGTTGCCAACGCGGAAGTGATGCACCAATCCATGAGCACCGTTCACGCGGCCAACATCTGCATGTGGCTCAAGCGCGACCTTACCTACGACCCGGTGAAGGAGGAATTCGTCGGCGACGCGGAGGCCAACCGGCTTCGTTCCCGCGCCATGCGCGAACCCTTCATCATTTGAAAACCTGGCAACTAATCTCACCACCCATGAAAACGAAAAACATTTTCCTGACCGCGGTGCTGTTGTGCGTCACCACCGGTGCATTCGCGCAAGCTCCCAAACCCGAACCCACTCCCCTCCTCACCCAGTCCGCCGACCAACTCATCGGAGTGCTCAAATCCAGCGGCAGCCGGAAGGAAAAGGCCGATGCCTGCCGCGAACTCGCGGTCATCGGCACCAGCAAGGCCGTGCCGGTGCTCGCCGGTTTGCTCGCCGACGAGGAACTTAGCCACATGGCCCGTTACGCGTTGGAGACAATCCCCGGCTCCAGTGTGGACCAGGCATTGCGCGGCGAACTCACGCGGCTCAAGGGCCGGCCGCTCGTCGGCGTCATTGGCAGTCTCGGCGTGCGCAAAGATTCCAAAGCCGTGAAACCGTTGTCGTCGCTGCTCCGCGATACCGATCCCCAAGTCGCCCAGGCCGCCGCGCGAGCGCTCGGCCAGATCGGGACTTCCGGGGCCGCCCGAGCCATTGAGAAAGCTCTCCCCAAGACCGCGCCTGCAAACCGGCTCGCATTCTGTGAGGGCTTGTTCCGCTGCGCCGAGGCCTTCACCTCCAAAGGCAAAGCCAAAGGCGCCATCGCGCTTTACGACCGGCTGCGCAGACTGACCGAGGTTCCGCATCAAGTCCGCGCGGGCGCGCTGCACGGCGCTATTATTGCCCGGGGCCAGGGCGGTCTCGGGCTGCTCAAGGAATCGCTCGCCTCCAGCGACCGCGTTTTGTTCAACGCCGCCGTCCGCGCCTCTCTTGAAATAACCGACCCGGAAGTCACGCAGGTGCTGACGGCCCGCCTGCCGCAACTCCCACCCGACAACCAAATTGTCGTCATGCAAGCGCTGGGCAGTCGGGGCGACGATTTGGCGGTGCCCGCGCTTTCCACCCAGGCAAAGACCGGTGCGAAGGACACCCGCGTAGCGGCCATCCGTGCAGTTGCCGCCATCGGTCATGCTGCCTCTGTACCCGTGATGGTCGAACTGATCGAGGATTCGGAGAATGAGATCTCGCAAGCCGCGGTGGATGGCTTGGCGGGAATCCCCGGCCAGGAAGCTGACGCGGCAGTGCTAAAGGTGGTCAACAGCCCAAGAGCGGACCGCCGAGTCACCGGCATTGAACTGGTTGACCGGCGGCGGATGGTCGCCGCCGTTTCCGCATTGCTGACCGCTGCCGCCGACGCCGACGCCAAAGTCAGATCCAGCGCGTACCAAAGACTCGGCAAACTGGGCGCTCCTGCCGAAGTGCCAGCCTTGATAACAATGTTGTTACGCTCGACCGACGCGCAAGACCTCAACGGATTGGCGGAGGCATTGAGCGGCATTTGCACGCGTGCCGGTGCGCCCGCGTCGGCCACCGAACAAATCATCGGCGGATTGTCGGGCGCGCAGCCCGCACAACAGGCCGCGTTGCTCGGTGTCCTTGGCGCTGTCGGCGGGGAAAAAGCGCTCGTTTGCGTGCGCGGCGCGTTGAATGATTCCAACTCCGAAGTGCGGGACGCCGCCGGGCGTTCGCTGGCTGATTGGCCGGACTCTGCGGCCGCGCCGGACCTGTTGCAAATCGTTCGCACGGCAACGAACAGCAACCAGCGCGATCTGGCTTTTCGCGGTTACGTGAGACTGGCCCGCGAGTCGGGTGCAACGGCCGCCGAGAAACTCAACATTTTGACCGAAGCAGCCACCTTGACGACCAGTCCACCGGAAAAGCTGCTCGTGCTCGCCGGCTTGGGGGACATCCTTTCGGTCGAGTCCCTCCGATTGGTGACTCCGCATTTGTCGGACCCGGCGGTGGCCGATGAGGCGGGCGCCGCAGCCGTCAAGATCGCGGAGAAGCTCGACGCCAAAGATTCCGCCGACATCGGGGCGGCGTTGAACCAGGTGTTGAAGTCCGCCAAGTCGCCTCAAGTTCTCGACAAGGCTCGCAAACGAATGGACCAGCTCAATTTGACGATTCAATAGTGCCCTCCGGCCTTTGCGTCCATTCGCGTCGTTCGCATCAATACTCGGTGCGATCAGTACAAAAGGAAAGGCCGGACAACAGGTCCGGCCTTTTCACACACGGCACTGAGAACGCAGCGCCAAATAACAGTGTCATCATAGCTGACACCCGGTGACCCGCTAGTCACCAATTATGGTGATGCCCCGTCTTTAACCGCCCTCGCGTCCATTCGTGCCTCGCATTTCGCGCCAAAACCCAGTGTTTCCGCTATCCCCATTCCACTTCTCGTCTTTATCAGCCTTGCGAAGTGTGGAGCGTTTGCGTTTGAATGCCCTCTGCCGGGCTGAGAGCTTTGGCCCGCGAGTGAATTGCTCTCTCCCGTCGCCTTCCAGTTCGGTGTGGTAATCCGTGTCCGTTCGTTATTATGCTTTCCGCTCTGTCGCGACCAGAACCTGTCCCGAACCGTAACAATAATGAAAATGTCAATCTCGCCCAAGCCAGACCTGTTGCCTCCAGCCACCCGCTTCCTGCCTCGCCTCACGAGTCTCCCGCCAGGACGGTGGACGATGGGCGCATGGCTCGCGATTGGTTTCGCCGTTCTGCTCGCCACCGCCACAGCGAGTCGGGCCACGGAACTCAAACTCCCGCTACTCTGGCAAGCCGATCTGGAGTCGTTCCTCGAAACCGCCGCGACCGTGGCTGACATCAACGGCGAGGGCCACGACGAGGTGCTGGTCGCCGGGCGCGAGGAATTGTTCGCCCGCGATGGCCACGGCAAAAAGCTGTGGGGCTGGCGGACCAAGTCGCGGTTCATGACTTACCCGGCGGTGCTCACGCGCCCGGGACAACCGTCATTGATCTACGTGGCTGACACCAGCGGGATGTTCACCTGTCTCGATGGCAACGGCAAAGAAGTCTGGCACGCGCAGTTGAAGGCCGGTTCGTCCTGGTCCGCCGCCGTGGTTTGCGATCTCGACGGCGATGGAAACTTCGAGGTCATTCAGACCGACGGAACGGGCACGGTGTGGGCCTTCGCGGCTTTGACGGGCAAAGCCATCTGGCAAACGACCATCAAAGGCATCCCCGTCAGTCCGGCCGTCGGCGATTTGGACGGCGACGGTAAACCGGAAATCGTCGTGGCCACGGGCGATGGCATCGTCACGGCTCTCAATGGAAAAGGCCAGGTGCTGTGGGAACGGAAGATTGGCGGCTACTCGCAGTCATGGGGCACGTCAGCCGCAGTCATCTTCGCTGGCTCGCACAGGCGCGGGCGCATCGCTGCGGCATCAAGCGACGGGCAGTTTTTCTGCCTCGATAGCAAAGGTGAAATTCTTTGGCAGCGAACCACGCGCGGGGCCGCGGCGTCCACCATTTCCGTCGGCGACCTCGATCTCGATGGACGCGCGGACATTTGTTTGATTACGCAAGTGGGCGTGATCCACCGCTTCGACGAGGGCGGGCGGGTGATCTGGGAAATTGACATGCAGGGTCGCAGTCTCGCGCCGGGCGCGATGATTGATCTGGATGGCGACGGGAAACTCGAATACGCGCTCAGCACGCAGGACGGCTTTCTGCAAATCTTGAACCACGCGGGCGAGTTCCTGCACCGTTTTCACTTCAGCAACCGGACCATCAACGTCACGCCAACCTTCGGCGACGTGTCCGCAGACTCGCCCGGCCTCGAAATGCTCATCACCGGCGGCGAGTTGGGGCTGGTGTTTTGCCTTGGCACACCCGCGGCCACCAACACTGTTGCCCATTGGAAATCCTACCGCGGCGACGCGCGCAACAGCGGCTCGTGGTTCGGCCTGCGGGAGGGCGTGGCGGTTCAAATGTCGCCGGCCAATCTGAGCGCCGACGAAATGCTCACCGGCCAGAGCCTCCGGTTCACCATCCAGAATCCGAAACCCGGCGCGCAGCCGCTCACGGCCACGGCGGTTTGCGTCCGGCCGGACGGTGGGCGGCAGATGGCGACGACGACGGTGCTGGGAAAACAAGCCGAGCTGCAAATGCCGGTCGAAGTGATTGCGCCTGGCAATTACCGCGTTAGTTGGACATTGGCCGAGGCCGACGGGCGCACGCTGGCTTCCGGCGAGCGGTCGGTTTTCCTGCAACCCTTCGTCAACGACCGCGCGCTGGTTGCCCGCGCCCTGACGACGCTACGCACGGCGGCGGACGCGACGGAACAAAAACTTCCGCTCTCCGCGAAGGCGTTGCTGCGCGAGGCGTCGTCGCTCGAACTCGAAGCGAAGACAGTCGCGCCGCTGCAGGACGCCGTGTCTGGCAACGAAGCCGGCGCCGTGCAGGACGCGTTGGAAAAATCTTCGGCGTTGGTCGCCCACGCAAAGCGGGCGCTGGCGGTTGCCGACGTGATCCGGCAGGCGACAGCGCTTGGGCAAGGAACGAGCTTGATCACCTTCGAGGGAACGATGTGGGAGAACCGTCGGGTGGACGAGCAGTTGCCGGTCGGCGCTGCGAACCCGCTGCGCATTGCTCGCACCGCCGTTCCGGGCGAGCACGAGCCGGTCGCACTGAATCTGTTCAACGTGACCGATCACGAATTGCTGGTGCGCGTGCAGGTGGGCCCGCTGACCAACGGCGTGGTCGTGACGTCGCATCGCTCGGTGGGTGTGCCGACGTCACTGGGCGAAGTCTCGTGGGACCCGCTGCCCGAACTGGACGAGACCGCCACGTTGGTGATCCCGTCGCTGGCGAGCCGCGAATTGTGGCTGGACGTGGACCTCGGCGCGGCGAAGCCGGGCGAGCATCAAATCAAATTGCGACTGCAAGCGCTTAACGGTGCGGGAGTGTTGGACGCGCCCACGCATCCGCACACGGTGCCGCCGCCGGAAACCGCGGTGGAGATTGCCCTCCGGGTGCCGGCGTTCGCCATGGTTCCGTCGAGCGACTTCCGCCTTTGCACCTGGGCCGCGCCGGAGGAAGCGAACCTGCCAGACCTGCTCGCGCACGGGAACAACGTTTTCCCCACAGCGCTTCCGGAGGCGAAATACGACGCGCAAGGCCAACTGACCGGATCGGATTACAGCAAGCTGGATACGGTGCTGGGCCGGTTGCGCGGCCACGATGTTGTTCTGTTGCTCCAGGGTTTTCCCGCTTTGCACGGGGAGGTCGGCAGCGCCGGCTACCAGGGCGATTTGAAAAAGTTCCTCGCGGAACTGGTCGCGCACCTGGCGGGCGCGGGTTTGGACACGAATCATTTTGCGTTGTATCCGATTGACGAACCGGGCGGCGTCGGCTGGAGCGCGGTCAACCAACTCGTCGCGTTTGGCAAGCAGGTGCGCGCGGCGAATCCCAACGTCATGCTTTACGAGGATGGCGGCGGCGAGTTGCCCATGTTCGAGGCGATGGCGACCTGCATGGACATCTGGGTCCCGAGCATCTACATGCTGGCGGAAAAGACGCCGTTGATGGACGTGGTGCGCAAGACCGGCAAGATGCTGTGGTCTTACAATTGCGCCTATACCTACAGCCGGCCGGTCGGTCCCAATCTCAAGAACATGAACCTCATCAGCGATTACCGGGCGGCGGCGCCGTTCGCTTTCCGGCACGGCGCGACTG
>CAYIOH010000062.1:0-12216 GCA_964364975.1 uncultured Bifidobacteriaceae bacterium | reverse complement strand
GGAGCGGATCCATGTTGAAGTCCTGCCGGTAGAAATCAATGCCCTGTTCCCGCAAGGTCCGGTCCACATGGTTGATGAGCCAGTTCAACGCCTCGGGATTGCCAAGGTTCAACAAACTGCCTGGCCCACTGCCGAAGGCCCCACCCTTCGGCGCGCTGGCCGTCTTCGCTTTTTTTGAGAGCAACCATTCGGGATGATTCTTTCCGATCCATGAATTGGCATCACCAACCCGTTCGGGCTCGAACCAGACGATGGTCTTGATGCCTTTGGCACGGGCGTGGTCGCTGACCGCCCGGAGTCCGTTGGGGAAACGCGCAGCATCCGGTTCCCAAGTGCCGGTGTTAACCCACTCGCCGCGACAGGGGTACCAGCCGGCATCCATCCACCAGTAGTCCAGTTTCATCCCTTCTTCGAGATACCGATCGACGAACAACTTCTGATTCTCCTCGTTGGCTTGCGTCATCTCCTTGAACTGATGGGAACTGCACGCCACGATCTGCGGCGGCGGCAGTTTGCCGTCGGCCGTACGCGGGAGGTTGTGCGCGAGCATCCAGCGCCGCCAGAGGTTTTGGGCCGTCACCGTGTCCGTTCCCTGCCAGAAGAGCATGGCGATCAGCGGCGAGCGAATCTCCTCGCCGGGTTTCAGGGACAGATGGGTGAGTTCCTGGCCGGCCGCGATGTGCAGACCGCGATCCGCGTCACGCACGAACGAACCCGCCCACTGCCCCGGCCACCCGACGGCAAGAAACACTCCGCCACCCGGCATTTGCAGATTGTAGTACGGGAAGGCGGCGTTGGTCGGTCGTCCGCCGAAAGAAACAAACCTTTTGGTGGTCTTTGCCTCAAGCGTCTGCCGGAAAGGCTCAAAACTATCGGCCGTACACCAATCGCCTTTGGTGCCATGAAGAACGAATTCGCCATCCTGACCCCGCTGGAAGTTGAGATCCAAAGCCTGAATCTCTTGAATGATCGGCGTGTTCTCCTTGCTCGTGTTCTTGAAGTACACCGTCCATTCGATCGCCTGGAAATCCTGATACTCGATGCCCACGCAGCGCACCTGCAGCCCCGTCGCCGGGTCGGTCCAAACGATGCGCCGCTCGGTGCGTTGGTCGTCGAGCTTGCGCGAAGAACGCTCCGGTTTCCACTGCGGCAGCAACTCAACCGAAGATTTGCCCGCGTAAGTGAACGAAAAGAGCGGCTGATCAAAATGCTGGCCGCGTTGAAAATCAACGCTGAGGATCTGCTCCCCGGCGAACCCGGCGATTCTCAAGCTGAAGACCAAACAAAGAGCTGCAACCGAGAGCGGAAACTTTTTTAAGCAGTTCATAGACATTGGCAGAGCGCGTTGTTGTTATAATGTTAGGGATCGTAAGGCAAAAGACACGGTCGAAAACCTCCGACAACGGAGGTTTTTTGTCGCGTTGAATTTTTTCGGCAAAAGTTTGTTTTGTCAGAATCTTGACAGAAGAAAACGATTATACGAGGTGAACCCATTTCACAAACTCTTGGAAATGAATGGAGCCAATGGTCGGGGTCGAACCGACGACCTACGGTTTACGAAACCGTTGCTCTACCACTGAGCTACATTGGCGTTCCAGCACAAAGCGGTTTGTTAATACTCCCACCCGCGTCGTTGGTCAAGCCGGCGATTTTCCCGGCCTTGGCGGATTTCCACAAACCAGTCGGTGAAGCGTACCGTGGCGAACCTGGTGCCCTGCTACCGCTCCAATGTCGCCGCTGCGCGGGCGGACAGAATTCTTCGCGACGGCACGTAACCGGCGATGAAGTCGCGATAAAACTCCGCAAACGTCCCCGCGGCCAGGGCCCCGCGCACGTCAGCCATCAGTTTCAGATACATGTGTGAGTTGTGGACGCTCAACATGCGCAGGCCGAGAATTTCATTGACGTTCAGCAGGTGGCGCAGATACGCGCGCGTGAAATTCCGGCAAGCGAAGCAGTCGCAACCTTTCTCAATCGGCCCGAAATCCGCCTTGTAAGCGCCGCCCTTGATTCCAATTGCGCCCCTGCGCGTGTAGGCCGTTCCGTTGCGGGCGACGCGTGTGGGCAAAACACAGTCGAACATGTCCACGCCGCGCGCGATCAACTCGACCATCTGCGCCGGCGTGCCGAGACCCATCGCGTAACGGGCTTTGTTGGCTGGAAGAAGCGGTTCGGTCATTTCGATGGCCTTCAGCATCTCCGGCTCAGGTTCGCCCACGCTCACGCCGCCGATGGCGTAGCCGTCGAAGTCCATCGCGACCACGGCCTTGGCGCATTCCTCACGGAGCGCGGCATTGCTACCGCCTTGCACGATGCCGAAGACCAATTGACCGTTTGCGCGTGGTTGCTCGCGACATTCGCGCGCCCAGTGGATGGTACGCTCGACGGCGAGGCACTGTTCCTTCGCGGGTGCATCGTGCGGCGGACATTCGTCGAATGCCATCGCGATGTCCGAGCCGAGCGCACGCTGAATTTCCATCGCCTCTTTCGGGCCGAGAAAGAGTGGCGAGCCATCAAGGTGCGAGCGGAACTCGACACCATGCGTCTTGATTTTGCGAATCTTCGCCAGGCTGAAGACCTGAAAGCCACCGCTATCGGTGAGAATGGGCTGCTGCCAGTTGATGAAGTGGTGCAGACCACCCGCCGCGCGGATGATGTCGAGGCCGGGGCGGATGTTGAGGTGGTAGGTGTTGCCGAGAATGATTTGCGTGCCCATCTCGCGGAGTTCGCGCGGGTCAATCGCCTTCACGCTGCCTTGCGTGCCGACGGGCATGTAAACCGGCGTGTCCACCACGCCATGGGCTGTGGTCAACCTTCCAAGCCGCGCCTTCGTGCGTGCATCCGTTTTCAGCAACTCGAACATCGCGCGAAGGTTTAACGCAAAGGCGCAATGACGCAAAGACTCAAAGCAAAAATTTCCCCACGAGTCGCAGCCCTGCTCAAGCCGAGCCGGTGAGTTCCTTCAAATCCGCCCGCACCGTTTCGTAGGTCGTGTTGTACGCCAACACGGCGGGGTCGGGTTCGACGCCCCAGTGTTTGCACGCGTCGCGATAAGCGTCCGGCCACCAGTTGCGGTGCTGCGTGAGTCCCTGCGTGCGCCAGTTTTCCCAGTTCATCAACACGCGCGACCAGCAATCGTCGCCATATTTCACGGCTTCCTGCGTGTTGGTGAACTCCTTCAAATACCAGTCGCGCCCGATGCGCGCGTGCAAAACTTCATCCGCCCAATCATAGTCCTGAAACAGCGCGGACAGTGGGTTGTTCGATGCGAGGCCGACTTCCCACTCGAATCGTTTCCCGTTTTTCGGCATGAGGCCCTGTTCGATGAAATACAGCACCGCGTGGCGTTCGATGGGTTTGAGCTGCGTGTTGAGCGCGAGCGACCACGTGTGGTTGACCATGACCTTCTTGGGCCAGTCAATGTCGAGTTGCGCGAAGCCGACCTCGCCCATCATCGCGTGGCGCGCCTCGTCCCAAAGCTGGCGCGTCATGTCGCGGTAATATTCCCACGGCTTGTCGGGCGTCTCGGTGATGATGCTGGCCATCATTTCCGGCACGTCCACTTCGCGCAACCGCTTGTAAAACATCATCAACGTCTTGGGCTGCGGTGGAAATTTCTCGTCATAAAGAAAGACCTCGGCATTCACGCCCATGTTGAACGGGTCGGGGAAACGTTCGTCGCGCTTCGGCACGGGGTCGTATTGGTAGGGCGTGGCGGAGTGCCGGCGCGAAATATTTTTTCCGGTCTGCCTTTCCGTGCCATCCATCCCGCCCGCTGTTGCAAGACAATCATCCAGCAACGCCAGCCATTTGGCGGCGCGGTCTCGCACTTTCTGGTCAACCAGACTCGCGACGCATTGCGCGCCAAACTTCAGCATGTCGTGAATTTCCACCAGCGCAAACCGGCACACGCGCACCGACGGCGCATCGGCCAGCAGATTGGTGTCGTGCTGGTGGCGTTCGAGCGCGGCTTTGAGCGCAGGTAACGCTTTTTCGTAGAGGCCGAGGAGCAATTCCTCCGTCGTCGGCGCGCAGAGAATTTCGTCGAAGAAAATTTCCAGGTTCGCGTCGGGCACGACTTCCAGGCCCAAGGGCGGCTCACGCATTTCGCCCACGCGCTTGCGCAGCGCGGCGACGTGCTCAGCGCAGTAGTGCGCGTGAAGACTGAAGCCCATCTTGAGTTCGTAAACCGGCTCGGCGGTGATGCGCGCGGTGAAAATCTGGTGCAGCCGCTTGAACGCGTAGTGATAGCGTTTGAGCCGGCGCACACATTCCTCGATGGACAGACCGGGTTTCATCGCATCGGGCATCGCGCACAGTCCGGCGAGTTGGGGCAGGTTGCGGTACGATTTGGTCGTGTTCATGGCAGAATTGATTGTGGGA
Organism: uncultured Bifidobacteriaceae bacterium; assembly: GCA_964364975.1. Classification (GTDB taxonomy): domain Bacteria; phylum Verrucomicrobiota; class Verrucomicrobiia; order Limisphaerales; family JADLHS01; genus JALOTT01. The sequence goes on along the minus strand of CAYIOH010000062.1, from coordinate 7,833 downwards.
GAATTTATCATCCCGCGCCTGAAACTCGACAGGAATTTTCGCCGACTTTGCTACGTCGTAGTCGCCGTCAAATCGCCAGGACTCAATCCGCCAAAACTCAGGACTGCGGACGCGGGACTCCGGACTTTGAACTAAGAAACGCGAACCACGAGCAGACCGCCAGCAGCAGCAAATTAAACGCACCCAGCGTTTGCAGCGCGACTTCCAGCCGGCCCGGGAAATGATTCAGCATGAACGGCAACGTGAACCCATACGCCACCGCCAGCACCACCATCGCCGGCACCACGCGAAAGTGCGAACGCGCCAGCAGATCGTTCACGAGCACATTGGCCAGCGCCAAAGGCACCATCGCCCCCGAGTACCACGGGATGAGCCTAATGGTTTCGCCCACGTCCCCGGATTTATAAACCAGCTTCACCACCCACGGCCCGACCAGCCACAGACCCAACATGCCGCAAACTGCCAGCACGCCCGTGCCCAGCACCACGATCCCCATCAAATTGGTCTTCTCCGACTTCGCGCTGCTATGCACCAGTTTGGGAAACATGACCGCTGCCATCGGCAGGACCAGCCACAACAGCGCGCGCGACAATGTCCCCGCCGCCACGTAAGGTTTCATCGCGTCGCCGCTGAAAAAAGCCTTGGCAAAGATGGTGTCCGAGGTGAACAGGAATTGACACGCGCCAAAGCCAAGCATCAACGGCACAATCTGTCCGAGCGACGCTTTCGCGTCAAACGGCTCCGACCGCACCGCCCACAAATCGCGCGTCCGCCAACAAGCGATTCCTGCCATCAGCCCCATGCCAATCATCGCGCCCGCCATCATGCCGGTCGCGCCGCCGGCGAAACCGAGCACGAGCACTGCAGCTATAACAATGCGGCCAACCCCGCCGAAAATTAACGTCCATCCCATCCAGAAAAAATCCTGGCGCCCTTGCAACAGGCCGGTGAACATGGGCCACCACAACGTGACCAGCACGGTCAGCAGTGTCACCCATAAACCCGCCGCTCCGGGAAGCTGCCAACGCGAGATGATCGGCCCTTGAAACATCAGCACCCCCAGCGCCGCCACCGCCCACAGAATGGATATCCACAGCAACGTCAGGCGAACCATGCCCGCCAGTTGCCGCTCCCGGTTCGTCGCCAGCGCCAGCGCCGATTGCTGGGCGAACACCATTTGCAGTGGCAGGACGGGAACGCACGCAATCACCATCAGCAATGTTCCGAAGTTGCTGTATTCCGCATCGGGGATTTTCTTGTTCAGAAAATGCACGGCAAACGCCAGCAAGCCGCCGGCAATATTGGCAAACATCAGCCAGCCGCTTTGCCGGAAGAATACGGCGCGGCGTTTGTCGGCGCTGACGGGCGCGATTTCAACTTTTTCTGCGAGCATGAGCGGTGGACAATACGCCGACAGCCCCGTTCAAGGAAGCGATTTCAGAAAGCGCAAAAGCATTTCGCGCCGACGCAGCAAAGTCAGCTCGCGTGTGAGAAGATTCGGCGCAGCTTCCCGAGCATCGCCTCGGAGTAACGCTCGCCGGGCGTCAGCACGCGACCGTGCAATTGGATCTCGTCCACTGCCAGAAGCGTCATGCAAAAGTCCACGTCGTGCAGCGGACGTTCGCGCCGGATGCGGCGAATCCAGCGGCGCATGTCGGTGATTTCCTCGATCTCGATTTTCTGGCCGGGATAAAATGAGATGCCCCAATCATTGCGAAGCACGTAGCCGTCACTCGCCTTCTTCTCGCCAAACCACGCGTCGCCCAGCAGGATGCAGACCGAGCGACCCTTGTGCTCGCCAAGCCGGTAGAAAACAATGCGCGCGTCCGATTCACAAAAATGTTCGTAGGCGATATCGAGCGCTTCCTGTGGCACGGGCGAAAAGCGCGTCTGAAATCCGATGTGAACGCCACCCGGCACGTCGGGTTTCGTTTCGAAACAGAGGTTCTCTTCAAAAATCCAGAGTAGGTCGGTCGCGAGTTTTCGCTCGGCGAGGATTTTTTTCCAGGCGGTGAGCGCCTGCGGCAACGACGGACGGGTGATCGTGACAGACGGATTCATGGCCGGAGTCTAGCGGTTACTTTGCAAAAACCAATCTACAAATAACGGGATGTCGGGAACATCATCCAAGCGGCACTTGTTTTTGAGCGATGAACTTCTCAACATTCAAAACAGACCATCCTCCCGTTTTCCTGTAGGCAATCACCACCACCCGGCTCGGTTTCCGGGTTGGGCGCCGACCGAGAGGTCCGTCAGGTAGTAGGAGGCGACTACGATCTGAACGTCAAACGCGGTGGCTTTTGTCCACTTGGAGTAAGAGGCAGAAAACGTGGAATGCGCCGCACGCGCAATTTCCTGCTTGAGCCCCGGAAGGGTCTGGAATGACACAAGCTTGCCCACGGCTACTAATTCACTAAGTCGTGACCGTATGCGCGGCTCGAGTCGCCGGATGATTCCGGTTACCTCGTAGGTCGAAGCGAGGGAAAGATCTTTTGGATTCACGATGGCTTCGAGACCCACGTGCAGGTTTTGAAGATGGGGGTTCGTCTCCTCTTGAAGCATGACGGTCAGAACCACTTCTTTCAAAGCCAGGCTTTGGCGGTCTCCAACGTAGGTGGCGGAATAGGTTTCACCTAGCGGTGCAGGCGCGGTGACACAACCCGCCAACAGCAGGGGCAGCACGATCGCCGAGTTTAGAAGATGGAGGTGCGTCCGCGTAATCATGACACGATTGATAGTAATTATCCGTCGCCCGTAAAGGAAAAAATTGTTCGGTTGGAGTGGACTCAGATTCAGTAATTCTTTGTGAGCCAATCCACAAATAACGGGATGCCCTGCTCAATCTTGACGCGCGGATCGTAGCCCAACTTAGCGCGCGCCTTCGACACGTCGGCAAACGTGATGGGCACGTCGCCCGGCTGCGGTGGCTGGCGGTCGAGTGTCGCTTTCTTGCCGAGCGCGGCTTCGAGCAATTCGATGAGCTGGCTGAGCTTTACCGTCTGCGATTCGCCGAGGTTGAAAATCTCGTAGCCGAATTCCTTTTGCGTGCAGGCCATGACCCCGTCCACGATGTCCGTGATGTAGGTGTAATCGCGCGCCGTGCCGCCATCGCCAAAAACCGGGATTGGTTTCCCGGCGTGAATGAGCTTGGCGAACTTGTGAATCGCCAGATCGGGCCGCTGACGCGGGCCATAGACGGTGAAAAAACGGAGCATCACCACGTCCAGGCCGTAAATGTGATGGTAAACGTGGCCGAGCGCTTCGCAGGCCAGCTTGCTGGCGGCGTAGGGCGAGATGGCGGAAAAAATCGGGTCGCTCTCGCTGAAAGGAACTTTCGCATTTACTCCATAGACCGACGATGAGGAGGCGATGGTGATTTTCTTCACGCCGTTGTTGCGGGCTGCCTCCAGCACATTGACCGTGCCCTCGACGTTGACGCGCTGGTAAAGCGCCGGTTCTGCCAGGCTAGGCCGCACGCCGGCGCGTGCCGCGAGGTGAATGACCTGATCGAATTTCACCTGGCCGAACAATTCGTCGAGCGCCGCACGGTCGGTGATGTCACCCTGTACAAACTCGAATGGTTTGGCTCGCCCCGTGGAATGTCCCGGACTGCCCGGTGTAGCAGGGTGCTGCGCCGAACTATTCCACGGGGCAAGCGACTGGATTTCGCGGAGGTTGCGGCGTTTGAGTTGCGGGTCGTAGAAAGGATTCAGGTCATCGAACGCCCACACCGCGTGGCCGGAATGAAGCAATCGCTCGCACACATGCGAGCCGATAAAGCCAGCGCCACCAGTGACCAGAAAATTCACAGGCGAACGCTAGCAAACAGGCGAAAGGGTTGTCGAGAGAATCGCCACGATCCGCTGGTTTGTTTGAGCGTCCTTCACCGCGACGCGCAACGCGTGGCTGCCGAGTTGCGAACCCATCGGGGCGGCATTGCGCAGAAAAAGATTTTGCGCGCGGCAACGTTTCACCACGGTGGCGGCGTCCGGCCCGGTTGGCGGCAGGTGGCACAGGATGAAGTTCGCGATGCCGGGAACAATTTCCAAACCGAGCGAACGCAGTTGCGCGACGAGTTGTTCGCGCAGCACGGCGGTTTCGGCGTAGCGGGCCGCGTAGTAATCCGGATCTTGCAAAGCGCGGACGGCGGCGACTTGCGCGGGCAGACTTACGACCCACGGCGGGGTGATGGCGCGCAACTCCTCAAGTTGATGCGGTCCCGCGCAAAGGTAGGCCGCTCGCGCACCACTGAGCGCATAGACCTTGGACATGGATTTGCAAACGATGACGTTTTCCGTGCGCACCGCGAAACGTTCGACCGATTGGTCCTCACCGGCATATTCCACGTAGGTTTCGTCCACCCAAATGCGCGTGCGGGCCGGCGCACGGCGCAGCACCCGCTCCAATTCCGCGCGTGGAATGTGACGACCGGTTGGGCTGTTTGGATTCACGAGCACAATGAGGTCGTAGTTGTCAGCGAGCGCGGCCTCCAATCGGGCCAGTTCCACTTCGTAATCGTTTCGCCGCGAAAGCGTGAGCCGGTCCACGGTGCAGCCGACAACGCGCTCAAGCACGTGAGCATACTCGCCGTAGGTCGGGTCGAGAATGAGCGCGTTCGACGCGGGTGTGAGCCAGTGCCGCAACGCGCGGAAAATCAGGTCGGACGAACCAGCGCCGGGCAAAATGTTTTCCGGCGCGACACCACGCGTGTGCGCGATGGTTTCAATCAATCCTTCGCAACCCGTCGGCGGCGACGTGCGCAACAACCACGGCAAATGTTCCTGCAACGCGGCAAGGACTTTGGGCGACGGCGGAAACCACGCGTCCAGCACGTCGGCATTGATGACGGCGCGGCTGCTTTCCAACGAATCGAACTTTGGCCCAACGGCATCAAAGAACGCGCCGCCGTGGAAGCACGACGCGGGTTTTCGGAAGGGAAAATTCAAATGCCAGTCAGTCTTCCCCTCCAACCGATCAAAGAGACCTCCAAAGATTTTCGTTCGCTCGCCCAACGCGATGGTGGTGGCTTGCAGGAAATCGTAAGTCACCGCGCCGGATTGAACCGTCAGACCAACCGGCTCCAGACCGCAGCGCAAATACATCGCCACGACTTCACGTCGGCCAATCGCCACGACGCGCGTTCCGCCATGCGCCTCGACCCAGCGGAACGCGGCATACATCAGCAACGTGGCCAGATCGCTGCCGCGATACGGCTTGAGCACGGTCAGCAGGCGAATTTCGTAAAGCCGATCGTCGAACGGAAATGGCAGCGCGTCCCGCGAAACGTATTTGTCAATCGAGTAGCCGGCCCGGCCCGGCGGCGTGAGGCTGACGAAGCCTGCGATTTTCCCCGCGACCTTGGCGACGAGGTAAATGTTCCAATCATCGAGCGCGTCGCGCAGGCGGTTCGCGGTGTTGGCGGCGTGCTGCCCGAGTTCGCGCGCGTAAACCTCGTGGCGCAGACGGTAAATGGCGTCGCGGTCGTAAGCGTCGGCCACGGACAAGACCACGCGGGTGTGGTCAGGCGCAGGGTTTGTGGCGGTTGTCGGTTGCCGTGCGAGCAATTCAGTTTTCATGCCGGCGACATTAAACGATTCAAGCCGCAAGGCGTTAATTGATAAAACGGCGCGAACATTACTTAAATCAATCGCGCGATGTCCGGCCATGCCTCTAACAGATTTTGAACTTTGAACCTTGAACCTTGAACGTCATACTTTGGGCGTGACGAACCAATCCAACAACACGTTGCTTCAACTTGATTTGCCAGGCGTCAAGAAACTCCGCAGCGGCAAGGTCCGCGAACTGTTCGACCTCGGCGACCGCTACCTCATGGTCGCCAGCGACCGCCTCACGGCGTTCGACGACATCATGCCCAACGGCATCCCGCGCAAATGTGAGGTGCTCACGCAGATTTCGCATTTCTGGTTCGAGAAATTTTCCAGCCTCGTGCCCAACCACCTGCTCGCGCGCGCCAATGATCCTTTGCCGAAAGAGTTGCAACCCTACGCCGGCCAGCTCGCGCGCCGCAGCATGATCGTGAAGAAAGCTCAACCACTCGCCATCGAGTGCGTCGTGCGCGGCTACGTAGCCGGCTCGGGGTGGAAGGAATACCAACAAGCGCAGGCGATCTGCGGCATCAAGCTGCCGGCCGGCCTGAAGGAGTCTTCGGAATTACCCGAACCGATCTTCACGCCCGCGACCAAGGCCGAAACCGGCCACGACGAAAACATTCCCTTTGAACAAGCGGCGAGAATCGTCGGCTCGGCCATCGCCGCGCAGGCGCGGGACTTGAGCCTGAAGATTTACCACGCGGCGCGCGACTACGCCCGCCAGCGCGGCATCATCATCGCGGACACGAAATTTGAGTTCGGGATGTTCGACAGCAAACTCATCCTGATTGACGAAGTGCTTACGCCCGACTCGTCGCGGTTCTGGCCCGCCGACCAATACGCGCCCGGCAAAAGTCAGCCGAGCTTCGACAAACAATTCGTCCGCGACTATCTTGAAACTCTGGATTGGAACAAAACCCCGCCCGGCCCAACGCTGCCCGCGGATGTCGTCGCCAAGACGACGGCGAAATATCTGGAGGCTTACGAGAGATTGACAGGCCGCGCGCTCTGACGAAACTCAGGCCAGCCGATGTCTCAATTCTCGCTCAAGCCAACGCACAAAGCCGTCACGGCCTATTACGATTCGCTGGCCAAGTTCGCCAAGCTCGGTGTCAAGCACGAGTCCGCAGTCCGTTTGGCATTCGCGACCCTGCTGGAGCACGCCGCCGGTCAATTCGATTGGAAGCTCATTCCTGAATCCGCCATCGCCCGCAAAGGGGCGAAGCCGCTCAAAGCTGACGGCGCCGTGCTGGACAACTACGGCCTGACCCACGGCATCTGGGAGGCAAAAGACAGCGACGACGATCTTGAAAAGGAAATCAAAGCCAAGTTCAACGTCGGCTATCCCAAGGACAACATTCTTTTCCAAGAGCCGCGCCGCGCGGTGCTCTATCAAAACGGCGAGCGCGCGTACGAAGCGGACCTCACCGACCCGGACAAGCTTGTTTACGTCCTCCAGCTATTCCTGGAATACGCTCCGCCCGCCATCGCTGAATGGGAGAAGGCCGTCGAGCAATTCAAAGATAAAGTCCCGGAACTGGGTCGCAGCCTGCAAAAACTCATCCGTCACGAACGCCAGACGAACGCCCGGTTCATCAAAGGCTTTGGTGATTTTGTCACGCTCGCCCGCACTTCACTCAATCCGAATCTTCGCGAGGAAGCCGTCGAGGAAATGCTCATCCAGCACCTCCTGACCGAACGCATCTTCCGCAAAGTCTTTGACGTGGCGGACTTCATGCAGCGCAACGTCATCGCCGTCGAGATTGAGAGAGTCATCGCCGCGCTGACCTCAAAATCATTCAGCCGCGACGATTTCACGAAGAAGCTGGAGCATTTCTACGGCGCCATTGAAAACGCCGCCGCCACGATTCACGACTTCAACCAGAAGCAGACTTTCCTCAACACCGTTTACGAGCGATTCTTCCAAGGGTTCAGCGTCAAGGTCGCGGACACGCACGGCATCGTCTATACGCCGCAACCGCTCGTGCAGTTCATGATCGCCAGCGTCGAGCATGTCTTGAAGGAACACTTTGGGAAATCGCTCGCGGATCGTGGTGTGCAAATCCTCGATCCCTTCACCGGCACGGGCAATTACGTCGTCAATCTCATCCGCCACCTGGCCGAAACCCACAAGGCCGCACTTGCGCACAAGTTTGCCGAGGAACTTTTCTGCAACGAGGTGATGCTCCTGCCCTATTACATCGCCTCGATGAACATCGAACAC